>JAPOVO010000498.1:0-13619 GCA_026708165.1 Chloroflexota bacterium
ACGTCCAAGCAGTTTGGCCACCCCCTGATGAAGGTGGGGCCCACCTCCGTCCAAGGCCGCGCGCTCGCCCTCCTCCCTGATGATCGTATTGACGTCGCGGCGCGCCTTGGCCACCGTCTCCTCAATGCGGGCCGGATGGATTCGGCCGTCCTTGATCAACCTGGACAAAGCCGTTCTGGCAATCTCCCTGCGCACCGGATCGAAACTCGAAAGAACGACCGTTTCCGGGGTGTCATCGATTATCAAATCAACCCCGGTGGCGGCTTCGAGCGCACGGATGTTTCGTCCTTCACGGCCGATGATTCTGCCCTTCATGTCGTCGCTGGGCAGGGGGACCGCCGAGACGGTGGATTCGACCGCATGATCGGCGGCCACCCGCTGGAGCGAGAGCCCCACGAGCCACCGCGCCTTGCGATCGGCTTCCTGCTTCGCGTCTTGCTCAGCCAGATAGATGATCTTGGCCGCTTCGTCCGAGACTTCGTCCTGGACTCGATCCAGAACGATCTCCCGCGCCTCATCCTTGGAAAGCTGGGCGATTTTCTGAAGCGTGCGGTCCTGCTTCTCCTGCGCGCGACCAAGCTCGGAGCCTCGACGATCAAGCCGGTCTTTCAAGCGACGCAACTCTTCGTCGCGACGGTCCAGCTTCTCGACGCGGCGCTCGAACGCCTCTTCACGCCGCTGAAGGCGTCGCTCGCGCTGCCTTGTCTCGTTGCGCCGCTCGCGCAACTCGGCTTCGACTTCCCGCCGATATTCCCCGGCCTGTTGCCGAGCATCGGCGATGATCTCGCGCTGTTTGGTCTCTACCCGAGCAAGCTCGGATTCGAGGTTTAGGGCAACCTCACCGACTTGTCGTTTGGTAAGCCAAAGCTGAAACCAGTAGCCGCCGGCAAGCCCCAGCAGGGCCATGCCGCCAGCCAATACTGCGTAGTGCCAAGCTTCCATGGGTATTCCTCCAAGAAGCTGTCGATTGGGATGTTAGTTAGATGGAGTGATAGCAAATTCTCGGCCGCATCAATTGTGCGCAACAGTGGACATTTCCACTAAACGCCGAAGTTCTAACCAATCTTACTAATCTTCGCTTCGCAATACCGACGGATCAGCCGCCTTTTTTTGCGAGTTTCTATTGGACGAGGGTTCTATAAAAGCGGGCTGTCGCGGCCGCGATTCGAGAGTGAGTGAATTGAGCGAGGACGCGCTTCCTGCCCTTCTTTCCGAGCGTGCGGCGGCGGAGCGCGTCGTCTCGCATGCCAGCAAGGGCAGCCGCCAGCGCGTTTACATCACCCGGAGGAACCAGGACCCCCGCGTCGCCAATAACGTTTGGAATCTCGCCCGACTTCGAGCCGATGACCGGAACTTCAGACGCCATCGCTTCGATCAGCGAGCGGCCAAACTGCTCAACCCACCTAGAGGTGGGTATGGATGGGAGGACCAAAACGTCGACCGAACTCAGAAATGCCGGAATATCCTCCGGCGGCATGTGGCCCGCGAGCTCCAGTCGGTTCCCAAATCCACGCGCCACGGCATATTGGCGAACCCATTCAGCCAAAGGTCCGTCTCCCGCAATTGAGAGCCGCTCCCGTCCGCCGAGCCGCTCGAAGGCCGGCAAGAGCGTCCGGAGGCCCTTGGACTCGACCAGACGTCCCACGAATCCCACCGTGAATGGACCGTCTTCCTTGTCCAACGTCGAAGGCCGGAACATCTCGGGATCGACGCCGAACTGAGGTATCACGGCCGCCGGTCCGATGAAGCCCTTGGCCAGAAGGACGTCGAGCGCCGCCTGCGTGCCGGCGATTGCCGCGGCGTTTCGATACGAGTAGCGCTCAAACCACATAAACGGCGGACGATATCGACGGTTGAGGTTTTGCCAGGCGAAGAACAAGCATCGCGCATTTGCGCGACGCGCAAGCCCAATAGCGTGGGCAGTCGCGAGGTTATACGGCTCTTCGTCGACGTGCACCAAGTCGGGGCGAAAATCGTCGATCTCGCGCCCCAGTCCGGGAAAGAAGTGAACATGAAACCGTCCATTTAACAGCGCCCTCCTCACACGCAGCTCGTAGCCATCGACATGCAAACGGCTGAGCCTCTGTCTTGTTTTTCCCGTGCGCCAGTAGGGAGGCGTGACGGCCCGGAGCTCGATATCCGGTTCTCGCGCAAGCTCCTCGAGTTTCTTTTGATATGGGCCGGATACGAGGGCCTTCGAGATCAGCAGGACTTTCAAAGCAACTCCGAATACGCCGAGAGCGTGAGCCGGGCGGTTCTCTCCCACGTGAATTCGGCCGCTCGGGCGCGGCCAGCTTCAATCAGGTCTCCGGACTTGCGCGGGGCCGTCAGCAAGCTCAACACTCCTTCGGCCCACTCGTGAGGCTCGTCGGGATCGGCCAGCAGCGCCGCTCCTCCAACTACTTCGGGCAAGGAAGTTCTGTCAGAGCAGATGACGGGCGTTCCGCACGCCATCGCTTCCAGCGGCTCGAGCCCGAACCCCTCGTACTTTGACGGGAATACGAACGCGTCGGCGGCGCTCATCAGGGCGGCCTTCGAGGATTCGGCGACCGGGCCGAGGAATCGTATCGAGTCACCAATTCCAAACCCAGAGGACATCTTCCGGTAGTCCGGGAATAGAGAGGACCCCGTGTTTGGAATCCGTCCCGCCAACGCCAGAAGCGGACGTTTGCCCCGCGGCATGAGAAACCAGCCTCGCAGCAAGGTGTCGAGGCTCTTTCGAGTGTCGCCGCCCCCCAGATAGAGGACGAACGAACCGGGCAACTCATATAACCTACGCACTTGCTCAACCGCCTCCGGCGGCGCGGGCGCCAAGCCTGGATCGACACCCAGCGGAACGACCCGCACGCGGTCGCGCGAAACTCCAAAGATGCGATTGACATCTCGGGCCGTGTGCTCCGAATCCGCCAGCAAAAGCGCGGCACGGCGCGCCGCCGATTTTGCGAGAGCGTTGTAGATCTTCATCCACGGCGTACGCGCATAGGGCCGCAGCACGAATCCGATCAAATCGTGAACGGTCATAACGTGACGGTCTTCACGGCGGGTGGCGCTCAAGTATGGAGAATGGACGATCTGCGCACGCGAACGCCGTGCGGCGCGGGGCCATCCGAATAGCTCCCACATCAGTTTGCCGGGCCGCCCAAGGGCCTCGTAGACCGGACCGATGGACGCGACATCGAAACGGTCGCTGGATGTCACACGCTGAAGCTCGCGACAAAGATTGATGACATATTGACCGGAGCCGGTCATGGGATGGCGCAGGAAGTAGCCGTTCAGGCTTACGTTCAATCGCCCGAACACCTAGCCAAAGCCGGGCGGTCTCTTGTCAGGTCTTGTTCATCCCCAACCGACGCCAGACACCCAACTCGGAGCCGTCATCTCTGTCGGCTTTGCGCTTGACGTGAAGAAGGACCGACAGAACAAGCCCGGCGATCGCGAAGAGCCACGACTGGGTGACAAGTCCCAGGATGATGGGCAAGGTGCGATAGACAACGGTTGAACTCGTGAACGTCCTGCGAGTGACGATAAGGGAAAGGAACCATACGCCGACAATGACGAACGGGAGAGGTGGCCATATGAACATCATCGTCCAGCCCATGGTGGTCGTGCCGATACCGCCGGAAAAGGCGAGCCAGATCGGCCACATCGCGCCGACGGTGACAAATATCAACCCGACGATGATGGCGATGATGGTGAGCTCGTTATCAGGTATCCGTCCGAAAACAATCGTGTGATCACCTTCGGGAACAAGCCACGTTGCAAGGATTACTACGGCAAAACCCAAACCTGCGTTGGACAGTACCGTGAGCAAGGCGGGAGTCAAGCCGACGCTTCGGAAGGAGTTGTAAACGGTGATGTTGCCCGTGCCGAGCTTGCGCAGATCACGTCTGGCTACGACAAGCGTCCAAATGAACGGAAACGGGATAGAACCTATGACGTATGCCACGACCGCGACGGCGATCAGGCGAAGTACGGTCTCGACACTCATGGATCGATTCTCCCCTGCCTTCTCTGCCTAGAGATTACCGTAGTTCGCTTTTATGGCGGAATGAACGGGAAGCGCATTCAGCAAGATTTCAGCAAGGCGCGATAGACGGTTTCAGTCTTCTCGGCGGCCGCCTCCCAGGTGAATTCCGCGGCGCGGACCCGGCCGCGGCTCGTGAGACTTTCGGCGAGGTCGGGCTGGTCGATTACGTTAACAACTTGCTCCGCAATCTCGTCGGGGTTGTCCGGCGACGCCAGCAGTGCGGCCGCTCCGGCGACTTCGGGCATGCTCGAAACGTCGGCGGTTATAACGGGAGTGCCCATCGCCATCGACTCGATAATCGGAATCATGAATCCTTCCGCTTTGCTGACCGCCAGCGTTACGCGGGCCAGCTCATACAGGGCCTTCAGAAGCCGGTCATCGAGCGGTCCCAGAAAATGCACGAACCCATCGTCTGCTTCGGCGACCCCCGAATACACCTCGTCGGAGAGCCATCCTTCCGCGCCGACGTGAACGAGGTGAATATCCAGTCCCCGCCGCCTGGCGAGTCCAACGGCCGCGGCCATGGTCGGGAGGTTCTTTCGCGGCTGGATCGTGCCGACCGACAAAGCAAATTGCGGAAACGAACCGACCAGTTGCCTGGCGCATTCCAGTGAGCCAGGCGAGCTCGGTTCGCTAAAGAACGGGTCGAGGCCGTTGTGCACGACGTGCACGAGTTCCGGTCGTACGTTGTATACATCGATCACGTCGGAACGCGTGGCCTCCGATACCGCGATCACGCGGCTCGAGCGCTCGATCGCACGCGGCGTCGCCGAGTCGAGATAGCGCTTCTGGGCGGGATGGGCGGTCTCGGGATGGGTGACGTAGCTCAAGTCATGAACCGTGACTACCGACCGCATACCCGGCCATACGGGAACCACAAAGTCGGGACCGTGATAGACGTCGAACCATCCCAACGCAAGCCGCATGGGAACGGGTACACGCAGCTTCTGCGTGATCGCGAGCCACAGCCGCTCCGACATCGGGACTCGACTGCACTGCGCAGGAGCTCCCTGAAAGAACTCGCTCGCCCGCTCGGAAGGCTTTATGCCCGGATAGAACGGTCGGTAGACGAAATTGGTATCGCGCTTCAGAAGCTCTCGGAGAAGCCCGCGGGTAACTCGACCAATCCCCGCGCCCTGCCAGGCGCCGGAAGTGAAATCGAATCCGATCCGGATCAGCCGGTCGCCTGTGTTTCCCACTTGAAGTCCGCAGCCAGAGCCAACCCGGCCGCCGCACCCAGAACCACGCCCATGCCTCCCACGAAAACGCTATCGACCATGTTATGGACCACGAACGCTCCTATGCTTGCCAGCGAGGCAATAGCCACGGTCCGCAACACGGGAGCGGAATTGGCCGCACGACGGGCCGCAACCAGCAGAACTATAAGGAAGGCGAGGAACGGCGCAAGGCCGATTACGCCAGTTTCTGCCGCAAGGTTCAGATAGAAGTTATGCGCGTGACCGAGCGACTCATCCCAACGCCCAAGGTTGAAGTCCTGGTAGCGGGTCTCATAGTTTCCCAGCCCGACGCCGCCGATGGGATTCGAGGCGAACATCCTTCCCGCCGCGGTCCAGAACGCCAATCGCTGCACGATGGCGAAATTGCCCGCGGTGACCCCTTCCGTCATTTCAATCGGACTCGCCAACCCCTCACCGGCCAGGCGGGCAGGTTCGGGTATCCGGTCGTCAAAGCCGAAACTGAAATGGCCGAAGGCGAGAACGAGAACCGGTATAACCACGGCGGCAGCGAGCAGCCTGCGGTCGAGCAGCCGGCGGCCTCCCGAGAACCAAATCACGATAGCCGTTCCGGCCGCGACGGCAATCCAGGCTCCTCGCGACAAGCTGAGCGCAACCGCGCCCACGCCTGCGAGCCATAACAACAACGCAGCCCATCGCCACCATCCTTTGCCGCGAAGAGCGAATGCCAATGCAAACGGCAAATGCAGCCCCAGATAACCGGCAAACGGATTAGGCTGCTCGAACGTCCCGTACGCCCTGATTATTCGTCCTATGAGAAAAGACTGCGGCCCAACGCCAAGCGCGGTTTGAGCGAGTCCGACCACGGCTTCGGCGGCCATGGCCGCACCTCCGACGATGAGGATAGGCCGGAGATCACGTGGATTGCGCGCGAGATCGAACGTCGCCAGCAGCGCGACGATCACCTCGATCCATTTTGCGAATTCCTTGAAAGCGGGAGGCAATCGGAGCGCCCAAAAGGCCGTCACCACCGCCAGTCCCACGAATACGAAGAGCAGCATGGCGGGTCTTGGAATGATGACCGGTCCGGGACGCCGGAAGATGACAAGCCAAAAGACCACGACGGGCAACACGGCTTCAGTGAGGCCAACAGTTATACCGGCAAGATCGACTTCCAGCAGCGATCGCAGCGGCACCGACACCAGGAGCAACACAAGACCGATTGAGGGATGAGGCCTGCCAATGACTCCCGACGCCCGCAGCCCGACTCCAACCGCCGCCAGGCCGAGAACGGCAATTATCGCGAGCCATGCCCTGCCGCCCGCGGCGACGGCTGCTCCGAGCGCGGCGCCCAGGACCAAAACCGCGGCCCTGACCGTCACAATCGTGGCGGCCTGGAGTCTTCCCGACCGAGATTCAGCGAAAGTCATCTGCTATTGGAAGCGCGCCGCGCCAAGGCTGCCATCCACGCGAAACGGAACCGTATCCAAGTTTGTTATGGGCAAACTCGGTTGCGCCATAATAATTGCAGTGTTCCCTGCCTTGATCGATCGAGTGAATTGCGTCCTAACAGTCTGGTCTTCGTGGGATTGGGCTCGAATCTCGGAGACAGGTCCCAGAATATAGTCACAGCGCTCGATTTGATCGCCGAACGGACGCTTCCGGTCGCGGCCTCTCCGCTGTACGAGACAGAGCCGGTGGGATTCGTCGATCAGCCCAGATTCCTCAACGCCGTCTGCGCTATCGACACCAGTCTCGGCCCCCGTGAACTGCTGGAATTCCTTGCGTCCATCGAGCGGTCACTCGACCGAAAACCTGCCAAGCGGTGGCGTCCGCGAACTATCGATCTGGACATCCTTGCGATGGGATCAGCTACCGTCTGCGAGGACGGCCTGAGAATTCCGCATCCTCGAGTGACCGAGCGGCTCTTCGTATGTCAGCCCTTTGCGGACCTTGCACCTGACTTCGTCTTGCCGGGACAGAACTCGACGATGGCGAGTTTGCGGGATTCGCTGAAAGGCGGCCCGGCCGTGGATGAATGGAGACCGGCGGAGGAGTTGATCGAATCGTTGCGCTGTACCGCCTGGAGCACCGGTCCCTTGCAAGTGGGGAGATCCGGCACTCAGCCAACTTCGCCGGCGCCCCGGACACATCACCTAGATTGAGACCTTCTGACGACGCTCTCTACGTAGAAGCTCTTAAGTACATCTACAGCTTCGCGGACATGGAGCGGGGTATCGGATTCTCCTCGCGCTCACCGCGCGAATTTACCTTCGAGCGCGTCAGGCTAATGCTGCAATTCCTGGGCAACCCGCACCGAGATGTCCGATTTGTGCACGTTGCCGGAAGCAAGGGGAAGGGATCGACTTCGGCGATGATTGCCTCCATGGCTAAGGCCGCGGGTCTGCGAGTCGGCCTATACACACAACCGCACCTGCACAGCTTCACCGAGCGGATCATGGTGAACCTCAAGCCAATCGACCGACTGGCGTTCGCCCGCCTGGTCCGGCAAGTGAGGGACGCGGTCGACTGGCTCGCCGAGCGTCACCCCGACCTCGGACCGCCCACAACGTTCGAATTCGCGACAGTGGCGGCTCTTAAGCACTTTCGGGATGCGGACGTCGATCTCGCCGTTATCGAGGTGGGCCTTGGCGGGACGTGGGACGCCACGAACGTAATCTCGCCGCTCGTCAGCGTTATCACGTCGCTCGAAATCGAGCATTCCGCGATTCTGGGCGACACGATCGAGGATATTTCGAACGCCAAGACCGGCATCATAAAACCGGGCGTGCCCGTAGTTACGGTGCCGCAGGCCCCTGAAGCGATGGAAATAATTCGCGCGCGGAGCGCATCCGCCGAGGCGGAGCTTACAGTCGCCGAAGCCGGCACCGTGGCGGCCGCAGACCCCTTGGTCGGTCTTCATTGGGTCGCAGACAGACCTGCCGTCGAGTGCACGGTGCGGTCGACGGTAACGAATGGCCTGAAGGTGTCGTTCCCATTGCCGGGCCAGCACCAGTTGATCAACGCCGGCGCGGCGGTGCGAGCGATTGAAGCGCTGGCGGCGAGGGGACTAGGCATTGACACGGATGCGATCAGAGCCGGCCTCGCAAGCTGCCGCTGGCCTTGCCGCACGGACGTGCTGCGGCGTTCACCTCTCGTGATAGCCGACGGCGCGCATACGAGCCGTTCGACAGCTCATCTGGCGAGCGCCCTACAAACGCTATTCGGCGTCGAGTCCGCCGCCGTTGTATTCGGGGCGCTCTCCGACAAGCAGCATGTCGAGATCCTGCGAACGCTCAAACCCATCGCAGGTAAGGTCCACGCCTGCTCCTCTGCTCACCCACGCTCCGCGAGTCCTCTCGACATCGTATCTGCGGCGGCGGAGGCCGGAATTCCCGCCGAACTCCACGATGGCACAGGAGAGGCGCTCCGAGCGGCTCTGGAGGAGTCAGGCGACATTGGAGCCGTCGTCGCCACCGGGAGCCTGTTCGTGGCCGCCGAGGCGCGTGAAGAGCTTGGACTCGCCGGTTACGTCGATCCTGTTCTGATTCCCAAGCCAGCCCTGCCATGACCCAAGCGGTCACGCAGCGTGGCGATCAGTCCGGCGAAGCGGTGCGGTGGACCACGCTCGGCAACGCCGGCGCCCACTGATGCGGCCCGTCGTGCCGCTGCCGGCCAAAGGCCGCCGCAGACGCAAGCTCAAGGCAATATTGGGGCGCGGCGTCCTGGCAATTGCCGGGGGGGCGGCTCGCCTCAGCAGACTAGGCCGCGGACCGCGGCCGGACGTCGGGGGACTGTGGCCGTTTCCCGAGCCGCCCCGTTCGATACTGCTGGTCCGGTTCGACCTGATCGGCGACACTGTGATGTCGCTCGCGCTAGCGGCCGACTTGAAGTCGATCTTTTCCGACTCCGAGATAACGTTTCTGACCACGCCCGGCTCGGCGCGTATCGCCGAAATATGCCCTTACGTAGACTGTTCGCTAGCGGTGGACATGCCAGCTGTGACCCATCTTCAGGGTGCATTGAGTCGCCATACGTGGACGACCTCGATCTCGGCTGTGAGGGAGATTCGCAAAAGCCGATTCGATCTGGCCATATCGCTGTACGGTCCTCTGGCGGGATGCGTTACGGGCCTCAGCGGCGCGCGCTGGCGCGTCGGCTACAAGTCGGAAGCGCCAGCAGGTTGTTTTGATTTCGCTTTGCCGGGCCGGCGCTTGCCCGGCACGAAGCACGAGGTCGAGTGGATACGAGGACTTGCGGGTCGCGACGGTGGGACGCCCGCCGTTTGGGATCTCGCCATACCCGACGACGCAGGACGCCGGGGGGCCGAGATGCTTCCGAAGGGCGACGAGGCGCTGATAGTGATCCATACCGGCGCGAGGAATGGCGGCGCGAAGATATGGCCCGCCGAGCGGTGGAAGGAACTGGCCGTTCTGATAAACGAAGAAACCGGAGCGCGGCTCGTAACCATCGGCGACGAGTTCGAGCGGAAGACTGCCCGGAGCGTTATCCGGTCGGTCCCACGAACCCACGACCTCACCGGAAAGACAAGCCTCGCCGAGCTGGCGGCAGTGATTTCCCGGTGCGACGTGCTGATCTCTGGGGACAGCGGCCCGCTGCATCTGGCCACGGCCCTGGGCAAGCGCGTGGTCGGACTCTATGGCCCGACCGACCCGGTTTTGAGCGGACCGTTCGCGGACGATGCGATTATCGTCAGGACAGGAATTCCGTGCAGTCCATGCTATGACCTGCGAGCACCGGCGGACTGCCCGTTCGGAGACACCCTTTGCATGGAATGGATCACACCCCGTCAGGTGATGGAGGCAGCGTTGAAGCAGCTAGAGCGGAGACGCGCGGGGTGACCGCCGAAGCAGACCGACCGGATAGCATCGATCTGATGGGCATCCCCATCTCGACCGTTCGTTCGGGCGAGGCGATGGCGTGGATCGCCGCCTGGGCCGAGAGCGCGAATACTCGAACTGTCTACACGGTGAACCCGGAGTTCATAATGCGCGCGCGGCGCGACCCAGCTTTTCGGCAAGTTCTCGAACGCTCCGACATGAACGTTCCGGACGGCATCGGCGTGGTGGCCGCCGCAAGGCTGTCGCGACTTCCGATAACCGAGCGGGTGGCGGGCGTCGATCTCGTGCAGACCATCTGTGAGCAAGGCAGTTTCCGCGGATTGCGGATATTTCTCCTGGGCGGGGCGCCGGGTGTGGCCGATGACGCGGCGGCCAGACTCGAGGCGGCGCTGCCTGGTCTGCGCATCGCCGGCTGCTCTTCGGCGAGCAGCGATCCGCAATTCGACGAAGCAACCGTGGCTGAGATAAACGCGGCAAAAACCCAAATACTCCTCGTCGCGTTTGGAGCGCCGTCCCAGGAGCTGTGGATCGAGCGAAACCTCGAGCGGCTTCGTTGCGGCGTTGCCATGGGAGTCGGAGGCACGCTCGATTACCTGTCCGGGAGGATAACCAGGGCGCCCAGGTTGGTCGGCGACATTGGATTGGAGTGGGCCTTTCGGCTGGCCGTGCAACCTCACCGCTGGCGGCGGATGGCCGTGTTGCCGGGTTTCACGCTCTTGTCGTTCAAAGAGGCGATTCGGAGATGCGGCCGGCCGCTGGAGCGCTCCTGAGGCGGTCCCGGCGACTGCTTTAACCCTGCCGAATCCAGCGTGTTCAGGCGGCTCGCGGAATCATCCATCGCGGTCGCATCGAGCCGGTCATGAGTAGTCCCCCAATGGCGGCGACCAGCGAAGCGAGGGCGACGACCGAGAGCGCGGTCTCGAATCCGAAGGAATCGGCCAGACGGCCTGTCACCCACTGTCCGACCGCGCCGGACGCGAACGTAAAGCCGAGCACTACACCGGTTGCCGCGCCGACTAGCCGCGGCAACTGGTTTTGAATCATCACGATCGTCGGCGTGAAGGAACCGGCCACGAGGAAACCTGCCAGAGTGATCGCCGCGAGTCCGATGAGCGATCCGGGCGTATATACGAACACCAGCATCAAAGGCGTGGCCAGAGCGAGCGTTACCACGATTACCGGCTTGATGCCGAGGCGGTCGGAAAGCGCGCCGCCCGTTATCGTCCCAGCCGAGAATCCCGACATGAAAAGCGTGAGGGCAAGACCCCCGGCCTGAATCGAGAATTCAAGTGACCGGAAATAAAGCGGGATGAAGACCGACATGCCGGCAAAGGTATAGGAGCGAAAAAATATCGCCCAGATGAGCGGCGCGACGGCCCGGCTGTCCATTCCCAGGCTGGGTCTCGTTCGAGCAACTGCGTCTTTCTCGACGGCAGGCTGCGGTGTCGCCGCTGCAAACTTGAAGACGGCGAAGCCCGCCGCCGAAGCGGGAATAATCATGAAAACGGCATAGATCAACCCGAATTCCTGGAACAGCTTGGCGGCGATCAGCGGGCTGACCGCGAAGCCGAGCATCCCCCCGATGAAGAAAGTGCCCACGGACGCGCCCTTAAGAGTACGCGCGGCCCTGTTCGCCACCGCCGCACCGACCGGATGGAACATCCCGGTGAAGATGCCGGCGAATATCAGCAATAGCACCAGCGAAAGGAAATTCCAGGCGAATATCAAGCTGCCAATAAACACGGCCTGCATCACCAGACCCACCACAGCCACCTCGCGATGCCCGAACCGGTCGCCTATGTATCCGCATAGAGGCTGAGCGAGCGAATTGGCCAGGGTGTACGCCGCCGCGGCGACTCCGACGTTCGCATAGCTCAGGCCCAGGCTGACGACCAGAAATGGATACATCATGGTCGGCAGCGCGGCAGTATAGTCAACAGTAAAGTGACCGGCCGCGACCGACAGAATGGCTCTGTTGCCGGGTGATATCAAAGCGCTGCTAGTAAAACACAAGCGCGGCTGGTTGATGCAATCGATGAGAGCAGCTTGAACTGGAGTGTTAGCATCGCGAATCAGAGGCGTGAACTTATAGCGGTGTCCGCCGCCAGATCGAATCCGCTTCAATCCCACAGAAGGAAACAACTAAATGCCCGCTAACGCCCCGCGTCGAGACCACAAGTGGGTCTATCTGTTCCATGAAGGCGGCGAGTCGATGCGCAACTTGCTGGGGGGCAAAGGCGCGGGCGTGGCGGAAATGACGCGGGCGGGAATGCCGGTGCCGCCGGGATTCACTATCACCACCGAGGCGTGCCTGGCCTATTTCGACGCGGGAAAGGCCCGACCTGCCGACCTGGATAGTCAGGTGCGTTCAGCGCTGGCCGAGATCGAGAGCGCTACCGGCAAGGTCTTCGGCGATCCCGAAAACCCGCTACTGGTCTCCGTCCGGTCGGGAGCGCGCGTTTCGATGCCGGGCATGATGGACACGATCCTGAACCTGGGGCTAAACCCGGAGACGCTGCGCGGTCTGACCGAAAGGACGAACGACGAGAGGTTCGCTCAGGACTCGTACAGGCGTTTCATCCAGGGCTACGGGTCGATTGTCATGGGGGTGGACAGCCGCGCGTTCGAAGAGATCATCGATGAACACAAACGCCGGCTCGGAAAAGACAACGACCCCGATCTGAGTGCCGAGGATTGGGTCGCGGTTGCGGAAGACTTCATAGACCTGATTCGCACCGAGACCGGCGCCGAGTTTCCGGGCGATCCGCACGCTCAGCTGTTCGGAGCCATCGACGCGGTCTTTGACTCATGGTATGGCAAGCGGGCCGTGGACTACCGGGACTTTCACAACCTTCCGCACGACTGGGGAACCGCCGTCAACGTTCAGACGATGGTATTTGGAAACCTGGGGATGTCCTCCGGGACAGGCGTTCTTTTTACCCGCGATCCCAACACCGGTGAAAAACGGCTGTTTGGCGAATACCTCCTCAACGCGCAGGGCGAAGACGTCGTGGCGGGTATACGCACTCCGTCGAAGATCGACACGCTCCAGCAAAGCCTGCCGGCCGTCTACGCCAGGCTCGACGAATACGCGATCGGGCTCGAACGCCACTACGGCGACATGCAAGACCTCGAGTTCACCATCGAAGACGGCGAACTCTATATGCTGCAAACCAGGGCCGGTAAGCGCAGTCCCGCCGCGGCGGTGAGGATCGCGCTGGACATGGTGGAAGAAAAGACCATCGACCGTCTCGAGGCGCTACGCAGGGTAGAACCAAGCCAGATCGACGCGCTCTTGCACGACCAGATCGACCCGGCCGACGACGCCGAACCCATCGCAAGGGGCCTCAACGCCTCGCCCGGCGCCGCGGTGGGCAAGGCGGTGTTCACCGCCGACGAGGCGGCGGCGTTGGGACGGTCGGGGGAGCGCGTAATCCTGGTACGTCCCGAAACGTCTCCCGACGACTTCCATGGCATGGCGCAGTCCCAGGCCCTAGTTCCGTCGCGCGGGGGCGCCCCGGGCCCACGGGCCAC
>JAPOVO010000498.1:13629-17930 GCA_026708165.1 Chloroflexota bacterium
GCTGGGTAACCGGGGGCCGCCCCAAACCGCCCCCGCGGGCCTCCAGGGCGTGGCGCGGTCCCAGGCCATAGTTACGTCGGGGCGCGGCGCCACGAGCCACGCGGCCATCGTCGCCCGGCAACTCGGCCTACCGGCGGTGGTGGGGTCGGACGAGATCAAAATCGATCTCGACGCCAAGTGCTTTCGCTCGCGCGGAACGACCGTTACCGACGGGGACATCATCACGGTGGACGGAACCGCCGGGACCGTGATGTCCGGAGAGGCGCGGCTGGTGCGGGGGGCCTTCACGGAGGATCTCGCCCATCTGCTGGAAATCGCCGACGACGTTCGGCGGCTGCAAGTGTGGGCGAACGCCGACACTCCTGAGGAGGCGGCGACGGCGCGCGAGCTCGGCGCCGAGGGCATAGGTCTCTGCCGGACGGAGCATATGTTCCGCGAGGCCGGGCGGCTGCCGCTAATGCAGGAGATGATTCTGGCTCATTCGGAAGAAGAGCGACGCGCAGTACTCGACAAACTGCTGCCGATACAGCGCGGAGACTTCCACGGAATCCTCAAGGCGATGCCTGACCTGCCGGTAATAGTCCGCTTGCTAGACCCGCCGCTGCACGAATTCTTGCAGGGCGTGGAGGACCTTCAGGAGGACCTGGCCTATCTCGGCCCTTCGGAGGCGGACGTAGCGCGGGGCGTAGCAATACGCCGGATGATCGTGCGCTCGCGGGAGCTGGCCGAGGTCAATCCCATGCTTGGTCTGCGCGGATGCCGGCTGGGAATCGTATTTCCAGAGATTTACGAAATGCAGGTCCAGGCAATCATCGAGGCCGCGGTCGAGCTGAAGCGGGAGGGGATCGAAACTAAGCCCGAGATCATGATCCCTCTGATAAGTCACATAAGTGAATTGAAGGTCGTGGAGGCAGACCTGAGACAGACGGCTGAAGGCGTTCAGCGAGAAACCGGTATAGAGATCGACTACAAGTTCGGCACGATGATGGAGGTGCCCAGGGCCTGCATCACCGCGGACGAGATTGCCGAGGTAGCCGAGTTCTTCAGTTTTGGCACGAACGATCTGACGCAGACCGCCTTCGGCATATCCCGCGACGACGCCGAGGTTAAGTTCCTCTTGAAATACTTCGAGGATGGCATCCTTCCCGAAAACCCATTCCAGGTGCTCGACGTGACAGGGGTGGGAGATCTGATGCGAACGGCAATTGCCAAAGGGCGGGCCGTAAAGCCCGACCTCGAAATCGGGATTTGCGGCGAGCACGGCGGCGACCCCGATTCGATCAAGTTCTGCCACTCGCTGGGACTGAAATACGTGAGCAGCTCGATATACCGGGTTCCCGTGGCCCGGCTCGCCGCGGCCCACGCGGCGCTAGCGGAGGCAGGAACCGAGACTCGGAATCTGTCCGCGGTCTAGAGGCGCAGACGGCCACGGATCAGCCGTCCTTGCTCTCTACCTCTGATAGTGATTCGACCAGCGCTCGGCGTTGCTCGTAAAATCCACGAGTGAGTCCACAGTGCATGCACACCTCCATCGTTCCGATTGACCGCCGTTGACTCCATAAAGGAGCGTATAACCGCCGCCGAGGTGATCGGGCGGCGCGTCACGCTCGCGAAGTCGGGACGCTACCTCAGAGGGTTGTGCCCCTTCCATTCGGAAAAGACGCCTTCGTTCTTCGTCTTCCCGGACACCAACACATTCAAATGCTTCGGCTGTGGCGAAGGTGGAGACGTTTTCAGCTTCGTGATGAAGACGGAAGGAATGGAGTTTCCGGAAGCGCTCCGTCAGCTCGCCGATGAAGCCGGCGTGGAGCTGCCGGCCAGGCGCGAGTCAGGCTCCTCCGAAACCAAGGAAATCGTGCAAGCCAACGTTGCGGCGGCAAACTACTTCCGCGAGGTTCTGCTCGATCATCCAGTTGGAAACAAGGCAAGGGACTACACCGAGCGGCGTGGCTTGAGCGACACCGTGATGGAGAAGTTTCAGGTGGGGTACGCTCCGGCCGGATGGGACAACTGCACTGCCCACCTGCTACAGGTCGGCATCTCCCCGGACACGCTGCTCAAAGCCGGGCTGAGCAAGCAAGGCGACTACGCCCTCTACGACTCGTTTCGCGACCGGCTGATCTTTCCGATCTGGAATGGCCGCGGCGAAATCGTAGGCTTCGGCGGCAGGACATTGGGTGACGATCCGGCGAAATATCTCAACACGGCGCGGACCGCGGCGTTTGACAAGAGCGCTGTGCTCTACGGACTCAACCACGCGCGGGCCGCGATCAGATCGCGAAAAACAGCCGTCGTCGTCGAAGGGTACATGGACGCCGTGACTGCTCACCAGTTCGGTTTCAACAACGTCGTGGCCGCTATGGGAACCTCAGTGACGCCCGCGCAGCTAGGCCTGCTGCGGAGCAGCACCGAGCGTCTCATTATGTGCCTGGACGCCGACGCGGCGGGCGCGGCGGCCACGCGGCGGGGACTGGAGATGATCTCCGCCGACGGCGCCAACGAGCAAACGCAGGCGATAGAAGGTCTGGTGCAGCATCAGTCTCGCTTTCAGACGGAAGTGCTGGTCGCCACACTGCCCGCCGGAACCGACCCCGACGACATAATCAGGCGCGACCGGTCGGACTGGGAACGCGCATTAAGTGATGCAACGCCGCTGGCGGAGCATTTGTTCCGGTCGGCCACTGACGAGCTGGACCTCTCGACGCTCAAGGGACGAAGCCAGGCCCTCGAAACGCTCGCACCGATCATCCGGCGCATAGATGATCCGGCCGTCCAGTCGCTCTACGTGAACAGGCTCTCGCGGCTGCTGCGTATACCCGAGGAAGACATACGGTCGAGACTCAGAAGAAGGACTCGCCGGAGCGCGCGACGCCAGCAGTCGCCAACGCAGCCCGCGACACCGGAGCTCGACGAATATCTTCTCGCGCGCGGACTTTCGAACCCTCGATATCTTGGGCAAATACTCACCGAACTCCATGATGAAGACTTCAGGAGTTCTGAAAATCGATTATTGGCGCAGTTCTTGAGTACACTTGAATCAGCGGCGCCCGCCGTGGGAGTGGATGACGAGCGCGAGGCCTTGGAGCCAGCCTTGCTGGAACGCCTGGAATCGGCGGAAAAGTTGCGCCATCGCCTCCCTCCACTAGACGGCGAAGCCCTATATAGCGAGATGCGAAGCGTAGCTCTGCGGCTGCGGCGAGATAGATTGCGTGCGGAAAACAAACGCATACAATTCCTTCTCTCCGAGGGGAGTTCCGACGCTGAAGCGATGGAACTCGGCAAATGGCAGAGCAGGATTTTGCTCGACATGAGAAAGATCGAAATCGACCTTCGCCAACTGAGCGCCGGACGCTGGGCGAACTAGATTCGATGCAACGTCCCCGCGCCGAGGAGACGTCCAGGTGATAACTGAACCGCAAGTAAAAACAGAAGTGGCGGAAGGGCAAGAGCTGACCGCCGAAATGGTCGCCCTAATAGAGAAGGGCAAAGAGCAGGGGTTCGTCACTTACGACGACATCCTTGACGTGTTTCCCGAAGCCGAAGACGAGCTCGACAAGATCGACGCGCTTTATCAGAGCCTGATGAGCGAGGGCGTGTCCGTTCTCGCGGACAACAAGCCCCAACAGGACCCCGGCCAGCAGTTCGTCGCCAAGCAGGACGAGGAAGAGCGCATTCGCTCGATGCGCGTTCCCGCCGCCACCGGACTCACCGAGGAGGAGTTGAAGTCCGGGGCGCTCGATGACCCGGTGCGAATGTACCTGCGCGAAATCGGCCGGGTAAACCTGCTCACGGCCCGCGAGGAAGTCGACCTGGCCAAGAAGATGGAAGCCGGCAGCATGGCCGCCCGGGAGCGCCTTATCAAGGCGAACCTTCGACTGGTGGTCAGCGTGGCCAAGAAGTACATCGGGCGGGGAATGTCGCTGCTAGACCTGATTCAGGAAGGCAACATCGGTCTCATAAGGGCCGTCGAGAAATTCGACTATCGGCGAGGCTACAAGTTCAGCACGTACGCCACGTGGTGGATCCGGCAGGCGATCACACGGTCTATCGCCGACCAGGCCAGGACGATTCGAATTCCTGTGCACATGGTTGAGACGATCAACAAGCTCGTACGTATTTCCAGGCGGCTGCTGCAGGAAAAGGGACGCGAACCCACGTCCGAAGAGATCGCCGAAGAGATGGGCATCGTCCCGGAGAAGGTTCGCGAGATAATCAAGGTGTCTCAGCAGCCGATTTCGCTAGAGACTCCCATAGGGGAAGAAGAAGACAGCCACTTGGGGGACTTCATTGAAGACCCATCT
>JAPOVO010000149.1 GCA_026708165.1 Chloroflexota bacterium
GACCCGGAGTTTATCGGCATTACCGGCCCCGGTAACCGCGTTCTTGATCTGCGGCGGCGAGTATTCGGCGACCGGAATGCCGCGCCGCGCGGCGCAAAGCATCACGACGCCGCCCGCCTGAGCGACCGAGGTAGCCGTGGATGTATTCCGCCCGAAAACCGTCTGCTCGATGGCGACGTCGGTGACCGGGTGAGAGTCGAGTACTCGTTCTATCCCTTCGTGAAGATCCAAGAGACGTTGCGGTGTGCTGTCACGGGCGTTTGATTCCAGGCACCCGTATTCGACCAGGACCGGATCGGTTTCTCCTGCAACAAGACCGAATCCGAGGTTTGCGAGGCCTGGGTCCACTCCCAGGGTCAGCACGGCTCAGGCGGCCGCGTAGGTGGCTACGAGGTCTTCGGTAATGTTCAGGTTTGTATCTACTTTGCGGACGTCGTCCAGCTCTTCGAGATTGGAAACGAGCCTCAGCACTTGCAAAGCGCCCCGCTCCTCTGCGTCCACAGGACTCGACGCGACTCTTCCCAACTCGGCCTGGTCGATATCGAGTCCCTCGTTGACCAGCTTCTTGCGCACTTCGTCAAGCATGTGGGGCTTGGTCCAGACGTAAACCAGCGACTCGTCGATCTCTACGTCGTCGGCGCCTGATTCGGCGGCGATCATGAATATGTCGTCCGGGTCGGCGCCGTTGGCCTTTACCACGATTTCGCCGCGTCGCTCGAACATCCAGGCGACGCTTCCCGAATCGGCCATGTGACCGCCGGACGTCTCGAGCACGTTGCGTATTTGCGCCACGGACCGATTGCGGTTGTCGGTCAATACGTCGATAAAGAGCGCAATGCCGCCGGGGCCGTAACCTTCGTAAGCAAGATCGAACATTTCGGGCGCGTCCTTGTCCTCGCCGACGCCGCGTTTGATGGCCTTTTCGATATTGACATTGGGCATGTTGGCCGCCTTGGCCCGCTGCACGGCCAGCCGGAGCCGGTAATTGGAGTCCCGGTCAGCGCCGCCCAGCCGCGCCGCGATCATGATCTCTTGGGCCAGCTTAGAGAATGCGCGCCCCCGTTTGGCGTCGGCCGCGGCCTTTTGACGCTTGATGGTGGACCATTTCGAGTGACCAGACATCTGACTTCGTTTACCGCCCTTGATATCCTTGAGTTGATATCCAGTTTTGAGATTCTACTTTAGCGAGGCATGCTCCAAATGTGCGGGAGTCTTTCGCGAGCGCGCATAGAACGACTGAGATTCCATGGACTCTAGCGATTTCATACCCCTGCTTCTAACGGCGGTAGCCGGTTTCTTTATCGCCATGATGTTCTCGAAAATCTGGGTGCCATTCGCCAAGCCGCCTCCCGGTGTGGAAGTTCACTCGACCAAACTCGGATTTCTTCAGAAGGTCATGGTCCATCGCTGGCATCTGCTGATCGTGCTCGGGCTCGCGAATCTGGGGAGCATCCCTGGTATCGAGGTCCCCGGCATACCTGCTAATGCCTTGGTGCTGATAATCCTCTTCGTGATTTTGATAGTCGTGCTGCCGACCCGATACAGGTTCACAGCCGAGGGCTTTGCGCTGGGACGCGGACGGATAATGCCCTGGAAGGACTTCAAGCGCTATCGCTTGGGGCCGGGACGTATCCAGTTCGAGACCAAGGGCGAGAACTCCAAGCGAGTGGATATTTTCGTGACTAACGTTCAGCAGCAGGCGCTGCGGCCCGTAATCAAGCGCTATTTCCGGGCTGGTCCTTAGTCCGAATCGGAGTCGGTTTGGCCTGGGTTTCGCAACCGCTCCAGCCGCGCTGCGATTTCGGCCTCATATCCGCTTAAAGACGGCGCGTAAAAACGGACACCCTTCAGAGACTCGGGCGTGTAGTCCTGTTCGACGAAGTGACCGGGATAGTCGTGAGCGTATTTGTAGCCTTGCCCGTAGCCCAGCGCCCTGGCGCCTGAGAACGCCTCGTTTCGGAGATGGAGCGGGACCGTCAAATCGGCGCCCGCATCTATAGCGGCGCGGGCGGCTTGCAGAGCTTTTCCAGCGGAGTTGCTCTTGGGCGCGGTCGCCAGATATATGGTCGCCTGGGCCAGCGCGTAAGTCGCCTCTGGCAGCCCCAGCCGCTCGACTGCCTGATAAGCGGCGAGCGCCACCGATATGGCCCGCGGATCGGCGTTCCCTACGTCTTCGGAAGCCAGGATGAGCAGCCGGCGAGCTATGAATTCCGGCTGCTCGCTGGCGTGCAGCATCTTTGCCAGCCATAGCACGCTCGCGTCGGGGTCCGAACCGCGGAGGCTCTTTATGAAGGCCGAAATCGTGTCGTAGTGCTCGTCGGCCTTGCGGTCGTAGCGGACGTGTCGGACCAAGACCGATCGTTCGACCGTGTCCAACTCGATTGTCTTGACGCTTTCGTCGATTGCAAGCTCCGCGGCCGCGTCGAGCCAGTTGAGAGCGATCCGCGCGTCGCCGCCGGAGCGGTCGGAAATGAACCGTTTGGCGTCTCCGCTTATCTCCAGCCCCAAGCCGCCAAGCCCCCGATCGGCGTCCGTAAGCGCCCGCTCCAGTATCTGCTCGATCAGGTCCTGGGAGAGCGGGTTCAGTCTGAGGACGCGAACCCGGCTGAGCAGCGGCGCGATGACCTCGAAATAGGGATTCTCGGTGGTGGCTCCCCAAAACACCACAGTCCCGTCTTCAACATAGGGAAGCAGCGCGTCCTGCTGGGACTTGCTGAAACGGTGCACTTCATCCACGAACAGCAGGGTGTTCCGCTGGTGCAGCTTGAACTCGTCTTGCGCTGACCTGGCCGCCGCTTTGATGTCCGCCACCCCGGCGGTCACGGCGCTGAGGGCTATGAAACGGCTCTTGGTAGCCGCCGCGGCCAGCGTTGCCAGGGTAGTCTTGCCGCTCCCCGGCGGTCCCCAAAGGAGCGCCGACCATAGACGGTCGCGTTCGAGAGAGACCCAGAGCGGTCGACCGGGATCCAGTAAATGTTCTTGTCCCACAAACTCGTCGAGCGTTTCGGGACGCATCCGTGCTGCGAGCGGAGTCAATTTGAGTCTTGCATCGGCCGATGCGTGATCGAACAGATCGGGATTCAAAGGAGCGCCCGCAAGAACTCCCTGATCCGGTCTCCGTTGCCGCGCGCGCCCTCGACCAATTCGTCATCGACCGGAACACGCATGTACCGTGCATGGACGAACGCCTGTGTCAGCTCGGTGACGTCGGAGGCGTTCGATTCGCAGGCTTCCAGGAGATTCCGCTGGTACTCGATGGCGGTCTGGTTCGGGTTTCGTGCTATCCCTGCTCGCTCGGCCTCGCCTAGTGTGTTCAGGTAGATTTGCAGAATGCGCTCGCGGTTGGACAGCGCTCCAGCCGCCAGTCCTCCCGAGAAAACCGAGGCTTTGCGGACCCCCATCGCGTTCATTCCCCAGGCGGCCGCCTGTGCCCCTGCCAACCTCAATGCCTCGCCCGATAGCTGTAGCAACGAGGCCAGTCCGAGCAGGATGGACTTGAAGACTGCACCCAGCCCGGTGAGCAGGATGCTGAGCAGCTTGCCAATCTTCCACTGAGGCCGGGCGCTTGTGACACGTTTGTAGATTAGGAAGGCTGTAAAGGCCAGCACGATCCACATAAACCCCGCCTGCAAAAACTGAAGCGCCGAATCTTCCTGGCCGGTGACTTCTGATACTGGTTGCGCGGCGGGCGCTTCAGGCACCGAAGAACCGCTGAATTGCAGCAGTGAAATCAGCTTTCCCAGCAGCGCGATCACCGCCACGAATGGAAGCATCAAGATCTGCCAGGCAACGAATACGACTTTGATCAGACCCGCCCAGAATCCGTGGGCGTTCGGAATATGGAAGCCCGGGATGAAAAGCGCGATCAGAAGCGCGAATCCGAGAACGAACAGGCTTGAACGGACCCAGTTTTCGGTGATCCCGGAAGCCTGCCGGGCGAGCTGCATCGACCAGGTGGAGGTCTGCCGGACGAGGTTTGCGTAGCTGTGCAGCACCAGCAACCCTATGAAATAGAACACGAGGATGGTCAGTGGAGCGGCCGGCGATACCACCGGCAAATCACCGCGCATTATCCCGCCGGCGGTCACCGCGGTAGTTGCTGTCAGGATTCCCCCTCCCGCGAATCCAACGGCGGTGATCTTGCCGACCGCGGCCTTTCGGTCGATCCAGCGCGCGCTGCTGGTCATCCAGCCGTAGTACTCAGGCGAGTTCACCGACGGAGGTATCTCGCTCTGCTGAGGATGGAGCTGCTCGATGTTGCGGGCCAGGAATGCGGCCGCCTGCCAGATGATCGCCAGGATCACGATCATGAGTATGGTCGACGTGTCCATGATGGCGAAGAATGATCCGATGAACCAGCCGTCTCGCTCGAAGTCGACGCCGGAGCCGCCCTGAACGATCCCGAGTCCGCGCAGGACCAGGAGCGACGGCACGGCGAAAACGAGCCAGTCCTTCCATCCCGGTTTGTCGCCGCGCGCGCCCTGTCCCCGCATGAAGATGAAGAGACTTATGAGGAAGTTGCTCAACATCAACGCGAACGCGAGCCACGACTGCTGAGACGAGACGCCGATTGCCATGAAGCCGAAGCCGAGGCCCAGCGCCAGCGCGCCAAAGCAAACCGACGCCAGCGACGCCAGGATCAGCCTGCTATATGGCCGCTCGACCGTCTCGCCAGACATTCAATCCCTCCCGTCCCGCGACCGCGTGCGCTTCTATGCCCGCCGCGGCGGCGAGCGCCTTAGACTTCGAAGCGCCGAGCGCGTCGGTGAAGACCGCCGTGACATTGTGCCCCGCCTTCTTTCTGTCGAGAAGCGACCGTATCAACTCGGCGTTACCCTTGCCAGTCACCACTATTAGCGTCGATCCCCACGAGAGCCTGAGCGAGCCGGCGCGTAGCTCATCTCCTATGGCTTCTCCTTCGAGCAAGCCGACTCTGGCCAGCAGGGCCAGAATCTCCATGAGATGCTTGCGGCCCTTTCCCACCGGCACGCGCGGCCGGCGCGAACCGCGGATCCTGCGCGCGCGCTCAGCCGGTATCGCCCGGCCGCCCACCATCACCCTGTCGAGGCCGTTGACGATCACGCCGACGGACTGCCTGTCTGATATCAGGGCCGAAGCGAGCGACGCGGCGACGACTATGCTCAACTCGCTGGAAAAGCTGACCCACTCTCTGGAATAGCCGCTAGGGTTGAGGTCGACGAAGATCGTCACTTCGTGACTTACTGCCGGTTCAAGCTGCCGAACGTGGATGATGCCCGTCCGGGCCGAGACCTTCCAGTTAATCATCCTCGGACTGTCGGAAGGCTTGTATTCCCGGCAGCCAATCACTCTGGACGGATCCTCGTAGAGAATCTTCGGCGTCTTTATCGTGCCGAACGGCGTGGTCGAAGGCAGCCCCAGTTTGTCGAGCGGCACGATTTCCGGATAGACGATCACGTTTACCGGCCGGTTGAGACCGACCTGACGCTGTGCGAAGCCGAAAACGTCTCCATACCGGGCCTCAAGCGGTCCGACGGGATGATAGCCCCGCCGGTTGCCGGACAGTTCATAGTCGATATCCATACTCGAACGGGGTTTGATGGCGATCACCCGGCGCATCACCTCGTAGGTTGCGAGCTCGTGTGGGAGCGTCTCGCGAACGTTGAGCCAGGGAATAGGCAGGAAGCTTCTGTTTTGCAGCGAGATTGTGACCGGGATCTTCTCCCCCAGAAATGCTCTGCGGGGCAGCTTCCTGCTGAGGCGAAGTCCGCGGCCGATGCTCCAGATCCAGAGCTTGCTCGCGGCGAAGATTCCAACGATTACGTAGACGAGTACGAAGAATATGCCGAATCCAGTGATGAGTCCCGCGGCGAGTAGCAGAGCCGCCGACACGAGGATGCCGGCCACGGGCTATGACGCCAGTACTACTTCGGTGTCGGCGAGCACGGCGCCGGTTACCTCCTCGGCGGAGAATCCCCTGAGCGCGCTCTCTGGATCGACGAGGATGCGGTGCGTCAAAACGTCGGCGGCGACTTCCTTTACGTCGTCGGGCAGAACGTAGTCCCGCCCGCGAATTGCCGCAAGAGCCTGCGACGCCGCGAACAGCGCGAGCGATCCCCTGGTGCTCGATCCGAGAGCCACGTTTGGGTGACTACGCGTCGACCGCGTTAGCGCCAGGATGTAGTCGGCAACGGTGTCGTCCACGTGAACCTGCCCGACGTCATTCTGCAATTCGGCAAGCAGATTCGTGTCTGTGACGGGGCCAATCGAATGGACCGGATGCCCGGAGACTTGATCGTAGAGAATGCGCTTCTCCTCATCGGTCGTGGGATAACCGAGACTCAGTTTCATGAAAAACCGGTCTAGCTGCGCTTCCGGAAGCGGGAACGTGCCTTCGTATTCGACGGGGTTTTGCGTGGCCACCACGAGGAAGGGCTTGGGGAGTGCGTACGTGAAGCCGTCAGCCGATACCTGATTCTCTCCCATGCACTCGAGCATCGCCGACTGCGTTCTGGGCGTGGCGCGGTTGATTTCGTCGGCGAGCAAGACGTTGGCGAAAACGGGACCTTCCTTGAATTCGAACTCGGACGACTTGCTGTTGAATACAGAGACGCCGGTCACGTCATTGGGCAACAAGTCCGGGGTGAACTGAATGCGTTTGAACGTGCCGCCCAGCGAGATTGCAAGCGCCCGCGCGAGCATGGTCTTGCCGGTGCCGGGCAGGTCCTCCAGGAGCACATGGCCCCGGCATATAAGGGCGACGATGATCTTCTCGATCTCCGCCTGCTTGCCGACTATTACTCTGCCGATGTTTTCGCTGACTTTTTTGGAAAAGTCTACGTAGGCGGACGGATCCAAGCGCTGCCCCCAAAATCCGGTCGGTGCGATTACCGGTCCGGTCGCTCCCCAGCGTCACTTGCACGGTTGGGGCAAGCGAATATTAACAACCATCCGGGTTCGCGCATCCGACGTCGGGAAGTAAAGGGCGCAAACTTGAGTAAGGCCATAGCTTGAAATAGCCTGTTCCTGGTCTCGGCGGTGTTGATACCGCCTATCTGGTTAGAGATGGACATGCCAGCGACTAACTTGCGCATACCCGGACCAACCCGGCTTCCCGACGAGATTCTTGGTGAATGCTCCCGGCAGATGATCAATCATCGGGGTGCTGACTTTGGTCGCCTGCTCATAGAGATAACCGACGGCGCTCGCGAGTTTTTCGGCACGTCAGGTGACGTTTTCCTTCTCGGAAGTTCGGGTACGGGTGCAATGGAGGCGTCGGTCGTCAACTTCCTTTCTCCGGGCGACCGCGTCCTGGCCATAGTGGGCGGGGTTTTTGCCGACCGTACCCGGGCGCTGGCGGAGGCCTTCGGTCTGCAGGTCGAGGTGCTTAAGGTTGAGCTTGGCGAGACCGTCGACCCTGAGGAAGTGAAAACGCGGCTTGACTCCGGTCAATACCGCGGCGTGTTCCTCACGCAAAACGAGACATCGACCGGCGTAACGAACGACGTTAAAGGCGTGGGCGAGGCGATTGGAAGCCGGGACCTGTTGTTCGTCGTGGACGGCGTCAGCTCCGTCGGGGCGATTCCGCTCGAGATGGACGCCTGGCGCGTGGACGTGGCGTTCACGGCATCCCAAAAGGCCCTGATGGCGCCGCCTGGGGCGGCGCTGCTGGCGGTGACCGAGCGCGCCTGGCGATTTGCCCGTGAAGCGGCATGTCCGCGTTTCTATTTCGATCTGCGTTCGATAAGTGATGCGCTCGATCAAGGGCAATATCCCTGGACGCCGCCTCTGCCTATCTGCTTTGCTTTGCGGGCCGCGATGGAGCGCTTGGCTTCCGCGGGACTTGCAAGCGTGTTTGACCGTCATCGCCAATACGGCGAGTTTGTGCGTGAGCGGATTGTCGCGGGGGGCCTGGAGTTGTTTGCATCGAGGGCTTCAGCGTCGAATACCGTCACCGCCGTGCGGTTTCCCGATGGCGCCGATTCCGCGGCGTTCATGGCCCGCGCACAAAGTGAGCACGACACGATCTTCGGCAGCGGCGAGGGTGAGCTTCGAGGCCGCATATTCCGCATCGGGCACATGGGGCTGATCGACTTCCAACCGCTTGCCGACGCCGTCGACGTTGCGGCGCGGCTGCTGAAGTGATGGCTGTGTCTTCCGCGAAAGCATCGGCAAACCGGCTGCGGGAAATGCTTCAAGCGTCGGCCACTCCAGAGCGAGCGGCCGGCGAAGCGAAGTATCTCAAGCTGAAGGACCGCGAGAACCTGGGCGTCGACGCCCCATCTATCCACAAGATCGCTCTGGAATATGTTGGAGAGTTTGGGCTGCCCAGGGATTTGAGCGTGATCGACGGCTGGTTTTGGGCCAGCCTGGAAGAGGCGACCTGCGCAATCAAGTTCATGTCGGCTCAACCCGCCTTTAGCTCGGCGACGTGGACGGTGGTGGAAAAGTGGTGTGCCGCTCCCGACACCTGGGCGCTGGCCGATCCTATATCGATGGTCCTGACGGCTGGGCATCTGGAGGAGGGCGTAATCTCCGAGGACACGCTGCGTGAGTGGAGCTTGCGCGAAGAACCGTTCTGGTTTCGCCGGATCGCGCTTGTCACCACGACCACGCTCAACGGGGGTTTAAGCAAGCTGGCCCGCGCGCGGATGGGAAAGCTGGGACGTGTGCCGGTGATTGGCACTGTTCCCCGCCCCCATCTGACGCTCGATCTGCTCGAAGCGAGCATTCACGATAAGCGCCACTTCATCCGGCTCGGAATCGGCTGGGCGTTGCGCATTCTGGCCGACGTCGCCCCTGACGAAACGGCGGAATTCGTATCGACACATAGGGCGAGAATCACGAAAGCGATGCTGACTAAAGCCCGGCTTGGCGAGGATGGCCGCCGCAATTAGCGCGTGACCCTTCGCCGCGGCCGAGTCTTCGGTCTTGGCGCCCGTGCTCTCCTACAATCTCCCGGTGGGAGTCCGAGGAGTTTCCATATCAGGAGGTCCGATGACAAGATCCGTCGTGGACCGTTCGGATAAGTTCGAACTGGCGGGCGGGCCGACCAGCCTAGACGCCGGTATCGTCCGACGGACGGTTGCCGCGGCACTTGCCGAAGACATCGGCGACGGCGACATTACCTCGGAAACGGCGGTGCCGGAAGATATTCGCGTAAAGGCTCTCGCGATCTCCCGCGAACCGGGCGTGCTGGCGGGAATCGAAGTCTTTGAAGCCGTGTTTCGCCAGGTGTCATCTGAAGTGCGGGTCGACCGACTCCTTGCCGACGGGCAGTCGTTCGACGCACGAGAGACGCTGGCGGTCGTGACCGGAATGGCCAGGCCGATACTGACGGCGGAGCGGATAGCGTTGAATTTCTTTCAGCGCATGTGCGGAATAGCTACTCAGACGGCCAGATACGTCGAAGCAGTCAGGGGTACCGGAACGACCATCCTGGATACCAGGAAAACCGTGCCGGGGCTTCGAGTTTTCGACAAGTATTCGGTGCGCGCCGGCGGGGGCGCAAACCACCGCATGGGGCTTTTCGACGCCGCGCTGATTAAGGACAACCACATTGCCGCGGCAGGATCGCTCAGCGAGGCTGTGTCTCGCGTTCGACATTCGGCGGGCGAGCGCGCCAGATTCATCGAAGTCGAGTGCGACACGCTCGATCAAGTGGATGAATGTCTTGTGATTGGCGTGGGCTATATTCTGCTCGACAACATGAGCGTGGATGAGATGGCGCGTGCGGTGACGCTTGCCGCCGGAAGGGCTAAGCTTGAAGTGTCAGGGAATGTTGGCCTTCATAACGTGAGCGAGATTGCGGAAACCGGCGTCGATTACATCTCGGTGGGATCGCTGACGCACTCAGTTACGGCGCTTGACATAGGCTTGGATATTCGTCAGTCCGACGGGCGCGCCAATGAGTGACCTGGATTTCACCCGACAATACAGAACGCCCCACTCTGAGGGGTACCTGCTCAGCTTGCGCGGCGACGAATTGGGCAGGGTCGACTTGCACTACGGCTTCGAGTCGATTTTCGCCACTCTTGTGCTTGTAAGAGAGATTGGCGAGTCTCGGATACTTAAACTCATCGAGGAGATCGACGAGCGCATCGCGCTTTCCGCCGAGTCTACGCGAGAAGACTTTTACGTGACGGTCTATCAGGGCAGGGAAATCGGGTTCTACACCGACGACTATCTGGCGGAACACCGGCGGCGCGAACGCGGCGAAGCCAACGGTCAGGAGTAAGCCGAAAGCCTAGGCCTCCACGCCCTGCTCGCTTTCCATCTCAAGCAGCCTTCGCTTCAGATCAATTCCGGCCGCGTAACCGCCAACATCCCCATTTGCCGATATGACTCGATGGCACGGAACGAAAACGAGTGCGGGGTTGGAGCCGAGCGCCGCGCCTGCCGCGCGGGCGTATTGTCGGGCCGGATATCCAGCCGACCGCGCCACCCAACCGTAGGTCCGCGTCTCGCCCTTGGGAATGAGTTGACAGGCCCGCCAGATTTGCTTTTGAAAGTCCGTTCCCTCCAGATCGAGGCCAGGCGTACTTCCGGCCGCGCCGGCAAGCCGTTCTCGCAAGAGGTTTAGCCACGGTCGGGCGGGTTGGGCGTCGATTTCCCGCCGTCCTGGCAGGCTCGCCTGTAGCGCGGCCGAGGCAGCGGCCGCGCTCGACTGCCCGATTGTGGAGGCCATCAAACGTCCCGAACGCGCGGCTACGCCGCACCATCCCCAGCCATCGACATTGTCTATGGCAATATGGTCCAAGTCCGCGGTCGATTCGGCCATGGCTAGGCGGCCGTTGCGCCGGGAACGGCAATCGTATCCAGGATTTCCTGGACCACGTCGCGCGTATCGACATTGCGTATTCGGGCCGCCGGACTAACTATCAGTCGATGCGCCAGCGTCGGCACGCACAGATGCTTTACGTCGTCTGGAATTACGTAGTCGCGTCCCCGGAAGCTGGCCAGGACTTGAGCGCCTCTGAACAGGGCCAGGCTGCCCCGGGTGCTCGCTCCGAGATATATCTCCCTATGGTCTCGCGTGGCGCGCACGAGGTCCACGATGTATTCGCGCAAGACCGCGTCGACGTATATGTCCTTGATCTCTTCCTGGATTTGTAGCAGGTCCTCGATCCCAATCACCTGCTCCAGTTCTTCGATCGGCTGCGTGTGCAGGTGCGCTTCTATTACTTCCAGCTCGTCGGAGCGGCTCGTGTATCCCATGCTGATGCGCATTAAGAAGCGGTCGAGCTGCGACTCGGGCAGCGGGTACGTCCCCTCATATTCGATGGGGTTCTGAGTTGCCATAACCAGAAAGGGTTCCGGCAGGTTATAGGTCACACCGTCGACCGTGACCTGCTGCTCCTCCATCGCTTCGAGAAGTGAGGACTGGGTCTTGGGCGTGGCCCGATTGATCTCGTCCGCCAGAACGATCTGGGCCATTATCGGCCCCGGTCGAAACTCAAATTCAAGCGTTTTCTGGTTGAAGATGGAAACTCCGGAAACATCGCTGGGCAGGATGTCAGGCGTGAACTGGACGCGCTTGAACGTGCACCCTATGGACTGGGATATAGCCTTTGCCAGGGTGGTCTTGCCGACGCCCGGAACGTCCTCTATAAGAACGTGTCCTCGCGCGACGAGGGCGACCAGTACCAGTTCTACCACGTCGGGTTTTCCGAGAATGACTTTCTCTACGTTTTCGCTGACTCTTCGTGCGATGTTGCGAATGTCTTGCATGGCGGCCCCCGGAGATCGAAATGGAGAACGATAGGTCAATTAGCTCGTTTGGCTGCGCGCATTCTAACTGTTTCTAAAGCGACGTTCGCCAATCGCCTTTGACAGCGTCCGTCTGGAGGTCTAGTCTCGAATCCCGCAGCGCGGGTATGGTTCAATGGCAGAACGCAACCTTCCCAAGGTTGAAATGCGGGTTCGATTCCCGCTACCCGCTCCGACGCGAGCCCAGGGCAGGCGTTTTCTATTCGGCTCTCTTCGGCAATACGAACTGCCTCAGCGATTCGGTCCCCAGCACGAGCAATCTGCCGTCCAGCTCGCTTATCCAAAGCGCCCGAATGTCGGAAAAGAAGTTGTCGGCGCCGCGATAGATGAACTGGCGCACGAACCGCCCTTCGTTTCCGTCGCGCTTGTCGATTTCGACGATGCGGTTGTTGCCGTCGTCGACAACGTAAAGGCTCTCCGCGTCGGTATCCGTATACACGCGGGTGGCTTTGGTGATCGGGCGGTCCAGCCCGCTGATCTGAAATCGCAATTTCTTGCCGCCCCGGTATCGCTCGACCGTGTAGTCGGACAGGAGCACGAAAACGTCGCCGTCTATAGCCATGTCTATGGCGGTGCTGATGTCGACGTCCTCCGACGGATCGAAGTAGTCGATGGGGTCGACTTCGTACCCATTGGCGGTCGGCTGGTATTTGTGAATCCGATTGGCGGCTGGGTCCAAGATGTACATGTTGTTGTTGAAGTTGTCCACCGCAACCGGGAGTTTCCATTGTTCGGTTCCGCTGACTCTCAGCAGCTGCGGGGAGCGATCGGGAACGATGCTGTACACGTTGAATTCGCTGTCAATCACCAGCAGACTCAACTCACGCGCGACCATGCCGATGATGTTCGTGACAGCGGCCTGACCGACTTGCTCTCCTTCACGGAGCACGACAGAGCCGCGTTTGGCCGCGCGATATTCGATCAGCCTCTTGTCTACGGCGTCGATTACGTACTGGACGTCCTGCCTAACTTCGAGCTGGGGCACAATCCTTGCTATGCCGACCCCGGTGTCGTTGAACTCATCGATCGTTGCGCTCGTAACAAGGCGATAGACCTGGTTAAGGCGGTCTTGCTCGGCCTGTATCTGTGCGAGAAGACGGTTAACTTCACCTTCGTTGTAGCCCGCGTCAATCGCCTGGTTGGCCGCGTCGATCGCATCCTGCAAACCTGCCAGAGCCGGTACTCGTTCTCTTTCCCGAACTGCCGCGTCGAAGTAGCGTTTCGCCTCGGCGAACGAGTTTGCGGCGCTCCCCAGCGGCGCGGTTTGCTCAGGCTCGGCCCTCGTTTCGACCTGTCTTTCTGCCTGCGGCGTTTGATTCGTAGCGACGCCGGGCGATTCGTCTCTTCGAATTGCCAGTATCAGCAGCACGGCGACGAGGGCTACTACCGAGAACAGCAGGAGTATCGAGCCTGGTCCAAAGCGCGACCGCGAGCGGCCTCCAGAGGCCAGTGAATCACGACCGCCGAACAGCGACATGAAGACTCCTCGAACTCCCCCCCTTCCGGGATCGTCTACATCGGGCCACGGTTTGAGCACGGTATCTCGCTTCGATTCCATTACCTGTCTGTTCAGTTCGTTCAACTCTCCAGGCCCGCCGGCTATCGCTTGCCGCCGCCGCTCGTAGTCGGTCATGGGCGGGCTATCGAACCCCGTCTGACTCGTCGGTGGGGATGATTCGGAGGTGTCTTGCGGACGTGACGTGAAAACTCTGACGATGCCTTTCAAGGCCATCACCGGCAGCACAAGGATTAGCAGCAACATGCCTACTATGAATTCGCCGATCTTCGCTGCGGCGCTTTTGGCAGGACGTCCCGCCGCCGTTGCGCCCGCTTGGGCAGTGCGCCAGTCAGGTTCTGGACTGGCTGCGCGGCCTTCCGGCGCGACCGGCGGCCTGGGCCGCGCAGTGGTTTGCCGCGGCGGGCGTGCGGCCGGGCGATCGAACGCCTCGGGCGTAGCAGCGGATTCCGGCTTCAGGATGAGCACGTCGCAATCGACTGCGCCGCGTTGCGCGGCCAACGCGGCTATCTGGTACGCGGAGTCTTCGGGCGGGTAGCGGACCAGGAGCCCGCGGATCTCCCTTTCGTGCAGAACTCCGGCCACAACCGAGGAGGTCAGGACGATCAGGTCACTTTCCGTCAGGTCCGCCCGGAGGATCTCTATTTCCTTGTCAAACGGGAGGCCTTCATCAGGCGTTGTAACGGCGGTTCCCGGTTCGGGGCGCGCGTTAAGCCGGTTATCCCGAAAAATGAAGAGTTGCGTCGGTGGAAGCTGGGCGATGAACAAGTCTCTGCCACGCACCACAACGCCAGTGCTTCCCAGATCGAGCCGCTCTTCGTTGGGACGTGCCGCCGCTGCCGCCGCGCTCGAGCCAGCCCTCATGCATCGCATCAGACTGGATATTGCGCTGCTGGTATCGCCGGAGTAGTAGGCGCGGACGGCTGCATCGGCGAAATGCGAGCACAGCCGCTCGTTTCCGCCTTCTAGCACAAGATATAGGTTGCTGGCCGATCCGCCGACCGGCGGGTCGGCGATTCTTATTCTTGAGCTTGCCAGTCCGGGCTGGCCGTGAAGAAAGCTAGCCTGTGCGAATTCCAAGTGTCGACCCGCCGTCTAGTGATTCGGAATTGCCAAGCCTGGCTCCATAATGGAACCCCGCCTCCCAAGGCTTGGCGAAGTATAGCGCCAGCCTCCTATGAGGGGCTTCTGGAAATCTGTCGAATTCATTGACTGTATTTGATATCGTTGCATTACCGCAGTACTTCTGGGGACCTTGTTCACTTGTGGCCTTTAGACTCGTTTACGATGATATAGGCTGTACACATGTTCCGATGTCGGTCAATAGTGCTGTTAGGTTGTGAGAGTTAAAAGGAGGTAGCGATAGCTAAGGACAGTAGGGAACTTCGAGTTAACGAGAGGATTCATATTCGGCACGTCCATCTGATTGACGACCGGAATGTCTCAATGGGAACGGTGCCGACAGACCAGGCTTTGAAAATGGCGCGCGAACGGGGGCTTGATCTTGTAGAAGTCTCTCCGACCCAGCGCCCACCCGTAGCAAAGATCCTCGACTACGGGAAATTCAAGTATGAGCAGAACCGGAAAGACCGGGAGAACCGAAAGCACCAGAAGGCCGGCGAGGTCAAGGAAGTTCGCTTTCGACCTCTTACAAGCGATCACGACGTGAACTTCAAAGTCCGAACGATGCAGAAGTTCCTCAAGGCCGGCAACAAGGTCAAGGTCACTGTTCGTATGCGCGGCCGCGAGCGTATACATCCAGAGCTGGCCGCGACTCTTTTGACCAAGGTTGTCGACAAGCTCAAGCATCTTTCGACCGTAGAGCGTCCTGTTTCGGCGGAACGGTCGGACCAGATAAGCATCATCCTTTCTCCGGTGCGCGGCGCTTCGAGCGGGAAGTAGATTTCTCGCGGTGCTGCAATGCCTTGGCGCGTTTTCGCGACTTGCGGAATTGCAGCCTCCCCAATAGGTCCAGGCTAATTGCAAGTCAATGTTCGCTGGCACGACGAAGAAGTGCCCCGACCCGGGGGCGGCGGTACTTACGTTCGGCAGGTAGCCTGGATCGTAAGCGAAGATATCGGGGAGGACAGGGTTCGCTATCTGGCTTACCTGGGTGCAAACCCCCGTGTCACGAAAGACCTGAAACTTGAGTTCGGCGCTCTCTATCCGGAACTTGAGGTCGATTGGGACGAGCTTGAAACGCTGGTCGAAAAACCTAAAACTCGGGTTCAAGACCTCACATATGACGAGCTTGCCTTCCGCATGCGGTCGATACTCGGCGAACACGAGTACGAAATGGACGCCGTTGATACCGAATTCGGCCGCGGATGGCACAGACCGCTAAAGGAGTTGGAGAAGCTGCTCGGCAGCCCATCCGTGATAGCGAGATTCGAGCGCACTTCCGGATCTGTTTTTCGATACTTGTGTGAATCGCATCCAGACTATGCATATGCCGTGCTAAAAGTGAGGCTATTATTAGAGTCACGAACCGATGAGCTTAGCGCTCTGGTAAAGGGCGAGGCGAAATTTGGAAAGGGTGGAAAAGCCCGTGAGCGTCGAGACTACTACGTCAAGGCTCTTCAATACCATGTAGGCGGGGGTTAGCCGCATAGGCGGCTTCCGCCATGAGTCCGGTTTCGCAACCGGGCTTTTTTGTTTGTTCAAAAGCAACCTGATCGTAAGGAGTTGAAAATGTGGATGAAGCGCACGGCCACGTGCGGCGAACTGCGCGCCGACCGCGTCGGTGAGGAAGTGATTCTCAACGGCTGGGTCAACCGGCGGCGCGACCACGGCGGCCTTATCTTCATCGACTTGCGGGACCGATACGGCATCACCCAGGTGGTATTCAGCCCCAAACGGTCTCCGGAAGCTCACGCCGCCGGCCAGGAGCTTCGCGCCGAATACGTTATCGCGGTCAAAGGGGCGGTCGCCGAACGGCCGCCCGGAACCGAAAACTCCGAACTGGCCACAGGTGCGGTGGAAGTGCAGGCGGCGCGGCTCGAGTTATTGGCGAAATCGGAAACTCCTCCGTTTTACATAAACGAGGAGGTCGACGTAGACGAGACCCTGCGGCTCAAGTACCGCTATCTCGATCTGCGCCGTGCGCGGCAGCGTGAAAACATCATCCTGAGACACGACCTTGTGACGTTGATTCGCGACTATATGAACGAACGTGACTTTCTGGAGATCGAGACGCCGATCCTGGTCAAAAGCACTCCCGAAGGCTCGCGCGACTTCATCGTGCCTAGCCGCGTCCACAAAGGCTCCTTCTATGCTCTGCCGCAATCACCGCAGCAGATGAAGCAGATCCTGATGATCGCGGGCTTCGATCGGTACTACCAGATCGCCCGCTGCTTTCGGGACGAGGACCCGAGGGCCGACCGTTCGCTCGAGCACACCCAGCTGGACGTCGAGATGGCCTTCGTCGAAGAATCGGATGTCATGCAGACGATCGAGGGGCTTCAGTACCGCATAGTTGAGGAACTGAGTGGCAAGAGGATAAAGGAAAAGCCGTTTCCCAAGATCACATTGCGAGACGCGCTGGCCTACTACGGCAAGGACAACCCCGATCTTCGGTTCGACATGAAGCTGAAGGACCTGAGCGACGCCGTGCGTGGCGGCGGGTTTCGCGTCTTCGATCGGGTCCTCGACCAGGGCGGCGTCGTTAAGGCTTTGCCGCTGCCGGGATGCGCGCATTACTCTCGCGGGCAGATCGACGATCTGGCCGAAACTCTCAAGAGGTTCGGGGCGAAGGGCCAGATCTCGGTTTCGCGGATTGGCGCGGAACACCGAAGTCCGGTCAAGTCGGCCCTTGGCGACAGACTGTTTCGGACTGTCATCTCCGAGCTGGAGCTTGGTGACGGCGATCTGGCGATTATCGTGGCCGACATGGCGGAAGTCGCCAACGCCTCGCTTGGCGTTTTGCGCGAGATTATGGGCGACCGGCTCGGACTGCGTGACAAGAGCGAAATGGCGTTCGCGTGGGTCGTCGGGTTCCCCGTCCTGGAACCCGTCGAAGGCGAGGACAAGTTCACTTTTTCCCACAACCCGTTTTGTGGAGTGGTCGACGGAGACGAGAGCTTGCTCGACACAAGCCCGCTATCCGCCAGATCGAAACAGTACGACCTCGTTTGCAACGGCGTGGAGCTTGGCGGCGGCAGCGTGCGTATCCACGACGCTCAACTACAGCGAAAGATCTTCCGCCTGCTGGGATATACGGACAGGCAGATTGAGGACCAATTCGGCGGGATGCTGCGAGCGTTCGATTTCGGCGCGCCGCCGCACGGCGGCATTGCTATGGGAATAGATCGCGTCGCCATGCTGTTGCGAGACACCGACAACCTACGCGAGATCGTGGCCTTCCCTAAAACTCAGGAAGGCGTGGACCTGGCGCAGCGTGCTCCGTCTGCCGTAACCGCCGAACAGCTAGATGAGCTTGGTCTGATTCTCGACGAAGAACCCGAACCGATCTCCTACGCAGACTGAATTGGCCCGGACTCCTGCCCCAGTCAGCCGGTTCCTTTGACCCGGACGTCGGCAAGGCAGGGCTGTCTTTCTAATTCGCGAACTCCTGTTCACGATACGACCGTGAGCGGAGATACTAGGGAGACGCTCGACGCCGCTCGGTAT
>JAPOVO010000020.1 GCA_026708165.1 Chloroflexota bacterium
CTTGCCGATTGCGGCTCCCCTCGCGACGCGGACCTCAAGGAGCTGCCGCTGGGCAAAGGCGCCGTAGTCCGAGAGGGCGGCGACGTGGTGATCTTCGGTCTGGGCAAGGCGGCCGCCGCGGCCGTGGAAGCGGCGGAGAGGCTTGCCGAGTACGGCATCGAGTGTGGCGTGGTGAATCCCATCTTCGTGAAGCCGCTGGACGTCGGTCTGATCCTGGACGCGGCAGGGGCTACGCGCCGCATCGTGACGGTGGAAGAGAACGTGCTGGCGGGCGGGTTCGGCTCGGCCGTGCTGGAAGCGCTGTCCGAGGCCGGCATGGAGGACGTATCGGTGCACCGCATCGGGATGCCCGACTCTTTCATCGAGCACGGCACGGCGGCGGACCAGCGCCGCGGGTTGGAGCTGGACGCCGAAGGGATCGCCCGGCAGGTCCTGAGCGTCTTCTTCCCGGAGGCGGAGTCTCAAACGAGCGGGGCCGACAGGGAAGTGGCGGCGAGAGCCTGACTAATCGCCGCGTGCGTTCGGCTTGCAAGTCAGCCTGAATAGGGTCGCTGAGTAAGATATGAGGGGTCAAAATCGCCGGTGCGAGTACGTCCAAGGCGAGGCCGGGCGGCGCCGGGGTGAGTCCGTCACACAGGGAGAACGAGAGTCATGTTGAGATTCGTCGAGGAAATCATCCTGCTCCTGCTCCATGATGAAGATGGCAGATTCGCGCGCGTGCCTAGCTGGTCGGTGGACTACGCCATCGCCGGCGGCGTGCTGATGGACCTGGCGATGGAGGACCGCATCGACACCGATCTGAAGAATCTGATTCTGCTCGATGCGACACCCGTTGGAGACAGCCTGCTCGATCCCACGCTGGCGCGGATTGAAGCGGGGGAGAAGCAGGACGCCCGTTACTGGGTGGAGCACACGGCAGAGCACGCGGACGAGATCCGCGAGGCGGCGCTCACCCGGCTGGTAGACCACGGCATCCTGGAGCGGCAGGACGACCGCTTCCTGTGGGTGTTCCGGTCGAGGCGCTACCCGGCTGTCGACGGCAAGGTCGAGCGCGAGGTGAAGCTGCGCATCATGGAAGTGCTGTTCAGCGACGAGATCCCGGACCCGCGCGACGTGATGCTCATCTGCCTGGCCGACGCCTGCGGCATCTTCGAGGAGCTGCTGTCCAGGCGCGAGCTGAACACGGCGTCGGCCCGCATCGAGCAGGTGCGCAGGCTGGACCTGATCGGCCAGGCCATGTCCCAGGCTATCCACGACATCGAGGTGTCGGTAGCCGCCTCCGTGCAGGCGCACATGTACTAACCCGCCGCCGGTCCCCGAAACACCGGCGCATGAGGGCGGCGGCGTTTCGACCGGCCATGTCGTTTACGACCGGTTTTTGATGCAGAGCCTCGCATTCGGCATCCGTGTCCGATTGCGACAATCGCCCAGCCTGGAAATCAGCCCGGTTGGGATTTGCGCGGAGCTAACGTGGACGCTACCGTTTTTGCGACCAAGTGATGAGCACCGTGCGGTCAACGGGGGTGTGCTATGGCAACGGCGAATATGAGTCGATTAGGGGGAACCAGAGGTGCCGGCCTGTCTCTCATGACAGGATGGGCGCTGGCGCTGGTCGCGTCGTTGCTCTTTCCGGGCGGTCTCTTGATAGTGCCCGTGGACGGAACCGACTTCGCCAGAGCGATAAACGTGATGGCCGACTACGCCAGCCTGGCGCACGTGACCACGTTCCTGGTGATCGTGGCGATGCTGCTGCACGGGTACGGTTTCCTGGGGCTGTTTCGGCTGCACCACCGGGAAGGCAGCCTCATGTCTCCCGTACTGCGATTCGGCATAATTGCGAGCCTGTTCGGGTGGGCCATCTTCATCGTTGGGATGGGCAAGAGGCACATGATCGTCCACCTGATGCAACGGGCGATGGATTCCGGGACCTCCCCGGAAATGGCGGCGGAGTTCGAGACTCTGGCGATAGCCACTTACGCTGACATGGCCGGAATCATGCTCGCATTCCTGACGATCTTTCCATTCGGGTCCGCGCTGGTTGGACTTGCCCTTGCGGCCCGGTTCAGCGGAATGAACGTCTACAGGCTGGCCTCCTACGGTCTTGTGGTCATCGGAGTGGGGGGGCTGGTGAACTTCCTTGTCGTCCAGCACGCTCCCGCAGTCGGCATCACCCTGCTTCTGCAGATAAACAACATGCTACTGCTGATCGGCGGCGTGTGCCTTCTCCTGATCGGAGTGGGGATGTACCGGGGACGGAGCGAGTTCCTGCCGGGGGAAGCCTCCAGCTAGATTCGTGCGCCGCCACGCGGCGGGCGGAGCGGCCAGGCTTTCGCTTCGTTTAGATAGAGCCGGCATCGCATCCGTGGAGAGCCCGACGCCTGAGGAGATAGCGGCAGAGCTAGACCTGCGGGAATAATATGTAGTGGAACGAGGCGGGGTAGCTCAGCGGTAGAGCAGGAGATTCATAAGCTCTTGGCCGTCGGTTCGATTCCGACCCCCGCTACCGGAGTCGAGCGGCGCATGCAGGCGTTAGAATCGATGTCCGACGCCGAAGTGGTGGAACTGGCAGACACGCAGCGTTCAGGACGCTGTGCGCTCACGCGCGTGTGGGTTCAAATCCCACCTTCGGCACCTCTATAGACTGTTGCGCCGCCGACCGGCCCTACCACACGTCGAACCCCTCGGCCTCGAAGTCGGCGTCGTAGGCCGATGCCGCGCCGACTCCGTAATTCCTCATTACGGTAAAGCTCATGCAGTCGACGAGACTTAGACCGCGCCGATTCCGCTCGGCCAGAAGAGTGACCGCATCGGCGTGGTCGCGAGGCGTGACCCAGTGAACGGTGAATTTAGCCGCGTCTGATAGAAAAGCGAGCGCACTCCGCAGCCCAATCCGGCTCTGCAGCAACGCGGCGGACTCGACGAGGATGTAGTTGTGCGTCAGGACGCTGTGGCCTTGGTTCGTGAGCTTTGTCAGCGCCGTGACGGCCTTCGTGTGGTTTTCGTCGGAGCTGTCCGCCAGGGCGATTACCGCCGAGGTATCGAGGAAGATCACCCGGCGAAGTCTTCAGCCAGCGCTTCGTCATGGCGCTCTGACAGCGGAACGGGGCTGCCAGACTTGGACCTGCCGGAGCCGATAAAGCTGAAGCTCTCCGGTCCTACAGGTGAACCGCTCGACGCTGTCAGGTAGTGAGCCAGGGCTTCGCGGACGACAGCGGCAAGCGATTTGCTCTCCGCGAATGCCCGCTGCTTGGCCAACGCATAGGTCTTCTCATCGAGCTGTATCTGCGTGCGCCGCATTGCCTTTCATCGCCCCCTGCGGATGGATCTCCAGTTCGCCTGATGACATTATGCCATCATAACTACATGATGGCATTCATCACGCCGCAACGCTGCCCCGGCTTATCGGGCACCGGCACTGGATATCTATAACCGTTCGGATGACGCAACCGCCGATTTGATGGGCGTTCATGGTTCGACCGGCTCGCCACGAACGATAAGGGCTCGCCGCGAACGGAAGGAGGGTGGTTCGCGAACCGCCCCTACGTCTCTGTCATTCCGAGTCAGCCCGCGGATGCGGGCCGTTGGGCTTCTAGTACTCGGCCGTCTCCAGCACTCGCCGCCGGTCGAAGCCGTCGGGCGTGAACTCGGTCATGCCTTCGACGTCGAGGATGTAACGCCCCGCGTCGTTTAGCCTGTCATACGTTTCCGGACGGATGTACTTGCGCTGGTCGATGTACTGGGAAACGTCGCGCCGCGCGAAGAAAGCGAATGCCGCCGGGCGGTTCTCGTCGCTGTTGTTCTTGGTGCCGCCGTGCCAAATGTGGGCGTTGAACAAGTACACGGTTCCGGCCTTGCCGGTCAGATAGACCTCGTCGGGATGTTTGGCCCAATCGTCCTCCAGCACGTCCTGGGCCAACTTTCCGAATCGATGCGAACCGGGGACCACGCGGGTCGGCCCGTTCTCCATGGTGAAGTCGACCAGAAACCAGATCGACATCGCGTTCTCGTAGTCGCCGGGTTGCACGCGGCTGCCGGAGTCGGAGTGCAGCATGGTAAGTCCGTCGCCCGGCAGAGCCGTCCGGCTATTGAGAGCGGAGAGTCTGAAGTCGCCGAGGACGTGCTGCGCGCAGGCCAGAACCCGGGGATGGCTGAAGCAGATGTCGAACATCGGGTCATTGTTTACAAGGTCCCCCAGCCTGTCGGTGCCCTCTTCCTTGTGGACTTCGATGCCCGCGTCGTCGCCCTCTTCGTCCACCAGCTCCTGGAGACGTTCCCTCATCGCGGCCGCCTGCTCCGGCGTGATGGCGTTGTCGATTCGAAGGAAGCCGTCGCGGTCCAGCGACTCCCGTTCCGCGTCGGTGAGAGTGTCGGGGCGAACGCCCATTTGGCCCAGAGCCGTCGCTATATCCATAGGAGCCTTACCCTCTCTATCCGCCTTACGGAATCTCCAAGCCGCGAGTGATTTGTCGTAGATTCTCGCAGCTCGATGCCGATCCCATATTACCGATTTGAACGCCTGCGGTTCGCGAGTCTTGCGGCTCACATAGAATATTGTCTCGCATAGGCTGGCATCGATCCGAGATATCCGATTGAGATAAATGGCCTCCGCATGAAGATGAGCATCGCCGTCGATACGGGCGGCACCTTTTCCGACCTGATCGGGATAGACGGGAACGGCGAGTTGGCGTTCGCCAAGACGCTGACGACTCCCGACGATCCATCGCGGGGAATCTTCGAGGCGATCCGAAAGGCGGGTATCGACGCCCGCGCGATCGACTATTTCGTGCACGGGAGCACCGTCGCGACCAACATGCTCATCGAGCGTTCGGGGGGCCGCGTCGGACTCATCACGACCAAGGGGTTTCGGGACGTCCTTCGCATACAGCGCATAGTGCGGCCCGACTCGTTCGACCTCCACTGGGTCAAGCCGCGGCATCTGGTCGAGCGGTCGCTGAGCCTGGAGGTGACCGAGCGGATCGGAGCGCACGGCGAGGAGACGGAACCGCTCGACGAGGACGGCGTGCGCGACGCAATCGCGACGCTCAAGCGGGAGGGCGTGCGGGCCATAGCGGTGAGCTACCTGTTTTCGTTCCTCAACCCGAGCCACGAGCGGCGCACCCAGGAGCTGATCGAGGAGATCTACCCCGAAGCGCACGTATCGATCTCGTCCGACGTCTTCCCACAATGGCGCGAGTACGAGCGCACGAGCACGACGGTCATCGACGTCTATCTGAAGCCGAGAATCGATACGTACCTGACCGGCCTGGAGCGCCAGGTCGAGCGGAGCGGCGCGGGCGGGCTGCTGATAATGCGCAGCAACGGCGGCGTGATGACGACCGCCAGCGCGAAGCGTCGGCCCGTGACGCTGATCCAGAGCGGACCGGCGGGTGGAGTCATCGCGAGCCTGGAGATCGGCCGCTTGATGGGAATCGACACCATCATGACGGCAGACGTTGGCGGCACCAGCTTCGATACCTGCCTGATTTCCGATTCGGCGCCGACGACTACCAGCAGCACGGAGCTTGAGTTCGGCATCCCGATAGCCAATCCGATGCTCGATATCCGCTCCATAGGCGCGGGGGGCGGGAGCAAGGCGTGGATCGATTCGGCCGGGCTGCTGAAGGTCGGACCCGCCAGCGCCGGGGCCGACCCCGGTCCCGCCTGCTACGGACGGGGCGGGAGCGACCCCACCTCGACCGACGCGAACGTAGTGCTGGGACGGATCGACCCGGCGTTCAAGCTCGGCGGCGACGTCGAGGTGCTGCGCGAACCGGCGGCAGACGCGGTCGGCAAGCTCGGCGAACGGCTGGGGTTCGAGCGTGAGCGCACGGCCGCCGGAATCCTCGAGATCATGAACAACGGCATGGCCGAAGCCATGCGGCTGTTGACGATAGACCGCGGGCTGGACCCAAGGGAGTTCACGCTGGTGGCCTTCGGGGGCGCCGGGCCGCTGCACGCGGCCGATCTGGCGTCGCTGCTGGGTATGCGGCGCGTGGTCGTGCCGATATATCCGGGGGTGTTCAGCGCGCTCGGCGCACTGCTGGCCGACGCCCGGTTCGACTACGTCAAGTCGAGGATCACCTTTTCGGAGAACATAGACCCGGACGTCATTGGACAGGACTTCGCCGAGCTGGAAGAACGCGCCGCCGCGGACTTCGAGCGCGAGGGATTCGCCGATCCGCCCCGGATAGTCCGAAGCGTGGACTTCCGCTACTACGGCCAGAACTGGGAGCTGGAGGTGCAGATACCCGGCGGCGAGGTGACGATGCAATCGATCGAGGAATCGCGGCGGCGGTTCGACGCGGAGCACGAGCGGCAGTTCGGCTGGAACTTTCCGGAGTCCGACTACGAGCTTGTGAACTTCCGCGTCACGGCGGTCGCGACGCGCTCGACGGTGGAACTGCCCGAACTTGAGTCCGGCCGCTTGCCGCAGCCCGCGCGGATGGGCAATGCTTACTTCCACGACGCGGGCGGGTACGTCGCTACGCCTATCTACCGGCGCGGTGAACTGTTGGCAGGCAACGAGATCGAGGGACCCGCCATAGTCGTGGAGGATGACGCGACAACACTCGTCCCGCCGGAGTGGACGGCGCGTGTGGAAGGCTACGGAAACATGATCATGGAGCTTGCATAAAGTGGCCGCCGTATCAGCCAATCAGCCCCGCGTCAGAGCGGACGTAGACGACCCCATACTGCTCGAAGTCGTTCGGAACTACCTCATCAGCACGTGCGAGGAAATGGGCGCGGCGATGATGCGCACGTCCTACTCGACGATGTTCAACGAGGCCCGCGACTTCTCGTGCGGCATCTTCGACAAGGCTGGCGAAATGGTCGCGATGGGCGACTTCTGCCCGGCGCACATAGGCGCGATAGTGCACACGGTGGAGTGGGCGATTAAAGAAGTCGGACCCGAAAACATGGAACCGGGGGACGTGATCCTGCACAACGATCCCTACCGGGGGGGCTGTCACCTGCCGGAGTTTCTGACGCTGAAGCCGTGCTTTCACGACGGCAAAGTGGTCGCGTACGCGGCCAACATCGCGCACATGACCGACATCGGCGGCATGGTGCCGGCGGCGTTCGGCGATACCCGCAACATATTCCAGGAGGGGATCCGACTTCCGCCGATCAAGATCTATCGACAGGACAGGGAAGTCGAGGACATCTTCAACATAATCGCCTCCAACGTTCGGACTCCCGAGGTGTCCCGCGGCGACCTGAAGGCGATGGTCGGGTCGACCTATCTCGCCGAACGGCGCGTGATCGAGCTTATCGAGCGCTACGGCGTCGACGTGTTCAATGGGCTGGCCGAGCGGATAAAGGACATATCCGAGCTGCTGGTGCGGCGCGCGATCAGCCAGATGCCCGACGGCGAATATACCGCCGTGGGATACCTGGAAGACGATGGCGTGGTACGTGACAAGCGGTATAAGTTCGTGGTGACGGTCGTCATTCGCGGCGACGAGATCATCGTCGATTACACGGGTTCCGATCCGCAGGCCCAGGGCGCCATAAACCAGTCTTTCGGCACGACCGCGTCGGCGACCTACGCGACTATCTTCCATATGATCGACGAAGGCATCGCCAAGAATGGCGGCGCTTACCGGCCCATAAGCATCGTCGCTCCGCCGGGAACGGTGGTAAACGTGAACTATCCCGGGTCGTGCGTGGGCGGCAACTCGGACACCTATCCGAACACGATGGACGTGCTGTTCGCGGCGTTTGCGCAGTTCAGCGACAGGAGCACCGCGGCGGACGGGGGGACGAGCGGGCTGCTCGGGTTTTACGGAAACTCGGCCGACAGCGGGCATCCGTTCGTGCTCTTGCATATCGAGGGGATGGGCTGGGGCGCGCGCGCCGATTCCGACGGCAACGACGCCATCGTGACCAAGAACGGCAACTGCCTCAACTCGCCGTGCGAGGTCTTCGAGGTCCGCTATCCGGTGCGCATAGAGTCGTATCGAATCGCCGAGCGCAGTCCGGGTGTGGGCAGGCATCGCGGCGGCTACGGCGTCGAGCGGATATGGCGATGCCTTGCGCCGAGCACCGTGAGCGCCCATCTCAACCGCCTCATGGTGCAGCCGTGGGGAATCAAGGGCGGCAGGCCCGCCAACAACACGGCCTTGCTGTTCCAGCGGGCGTCGGAGACTGAGTGGAAGACCGCCCACGAGCTGTTCGGCACGCTTTCCAGCGGCAAGTTCTCGAACATCCAGCTTATGCCGGGCGACCAGATACTGCTGCGGACGCCGGGCGGGGGCGGCTACGGCGACCCTCTCGACCGCGATCCCGGCAATGTGCGGAGGGACGTGCTCGACGGGCTGATCGACTCGGCGGGCGCGGCGGACGTGTACGGAGTGGTCATGGACGCGGACCGGGAGTCGGTCGACGCCGAGGCGACCGCCCGTCTTAGGGAGGCGATGGCCGATGCCGCTTCGTGAGGTAGACAAGATGCCGCGCTGTGCTTCGTGCGGGATCCTGGTGCCGTGCCAGGAGATAGCGAAAACGCACGCCAGCGTGAAGGTCATCGTTTGCAGCGAGAAGTGCTTCCGTATTTACAGAACCTACTGGTATCCCAAATATGGCCAAAAGCGGGCAAGCTGAGCCGCAGTCGGAACCTCACGGGCAGTCGGTTGTTTCGTACGGTCGAGGGTTCCACGAGTCTCAGGCCAGTTCAGGCAGAGTTTGCGGGGCGTTCATGATTGCGGCGTCGGATTTAACCTCGGCGTGTAGTTTGATCTTGTAGGACACTGCGAGCTGCGGCGACAGGGACGCTCGGTGCGTGCAAGCGAACGGTCGCCCCAGAGGGTTGAAGACACACGGTTTGCTCCATACGCTACCGCGTCACCGCACGCTCCGGTTAAATTGAACTAGGGAAACTCCACAGACGGGGAACGTAGAAAAGGCGCCGCAACGCTGGTGATTGGACCTTCTCAGAACGGCGATAGAGACCTGCCGCCGCTACCAAGACGTCGGGCGTGATCGGGTCCGGCGGACGCGGGGCGGAGACCGGCGGCAAAGTGCTGGTGGTCGAAGACGAGTTCAGTCTGGCGTCGACGATCTCTTACAACCTCAAGCGCGAGGGCTTCGACGCGCATACCTGCGCGCGCGGCGACGAAGCGGTCAAGGCGGCGGCGGACTACGTTCCGGACCTGATAATCCTGGACATCATGCTGCCGGGCATGGACGGGTTCGAGGTCTGCCGCAAGATTCGCCGCAGCTCGTCGGTGCCTATTCTGATGCTGACGGCCCGTGACGAGGAGATCGACCGCGTGGTCGGACTCGAAATCGGTGCGGACGACTATCTGACAAAACCCTTTTCGATGCGCGAGCTGATCGCCCGCACCAGGGCCATGCTGCGCCGCCGGACCTTGTTGCGGGAAGAGCTGGTGACCGCTGAAGCGCAGGAAGCCCGCGACGAATGGCTGGAATCGGACGATCTGAGGGTCAACACCGCCACGAGGGACGTATTTCTTGCGGACAAGCCTGTTCGGCTCCGCCCGAAGGAGTTCGATCTTCTTACGTTTCTACTGAAGCACAAGCGGCAGGTCTTCTCGGCGGAACGGCTGCTCGATCTGGTCTGGGGCTACGAGGCGGCGGTCGACACAGGTACGGTGAGCGTTCACGTCAGCAACCTGCGGCGCAAGATCGAGCGCGACGCCAGCCGGCCGCAGCGACTGGAGACCGTGCGCGGGGTCGGCTATCGGTTCGTTCGCTGAACAGGGGCGCTGAGTCTCGCAGACCTGCCGCTGCGACGACCGGGATTACCGCTTGCGCCGGCGTCGTTCCGGCGGATTTGGACCTCGATGCGTCCTTCTCCGATCGCATCCAGCAGCGGGGCGGCCATCTGGCTGCGGCCCGCGCTGTCCGCGCTCACGTTGGTGGCCGGTCTTTGACCGGAGCGGTCTTGGGCAACAGAAAGGCGACCACGGCGACAGCCGCGATCGCGCCAATAATCTGGCCGATCAGGAAACCCGGGACCGACGCCGGGTCGATACCAGCGAACGAGCCGGTCACCGTGCGCGCAATCGTGACCGCCGGGTTGGCGAATGACGTGGAAGCGGTAAAGAAGTAGGCCCCGCCTATATAGGCCCCAACTGCGAACGGGAGCAGCGTGGTCCGCCCTGACCTGACCGCCGCGAAGATGATGAGGACCAATCCGAACGTCGCGACCGCCTCGGAGAGAATGAGCGGCCAGCCGCCGCGGTCGAGCGTCGAGACTTCGACGGCCCGCCGGTCGAACATCACGTTGGCGAGGATGCATCCGGCGAAGGCTCCGGCGCACTGGGCGATCACGTAACCAACGGCGAGCCTTCCGCTGGAGCGTTCGAGCAGCCAGTTGGCCAGTGTCACGGCGGGGTTGATCTGCGCTCCCGAAACGGTGAAGAGGGCGATGATAATGGCGATGAGCGCCGCGGCGGTGGCGAGGGAATTTTGCAGGAGACGAAGTCCGGCGTCGTTCGGACTGAGTTCAGCGGCGGCCCACGCCGACCCGACGACGGCGAGCAGCAGCAAGGCCGTCCCGATGAACTCCGCGGCCAGCTTGCGCGCGGGGTCGACTATCGAAACCATGGAGACAATCGTGCGTCCGGCGCCCGATTTTGACGGTTGGGCACGTTTGCGGCCAGTTGTTCAGATCCCATTAGACGGAAGTCTATGCGGCGTTCGCAGTTTAAGGCCGCGGATCTAAGTTGGAGTCTGGATAGCCGGTTAAGGCGTAGAAACGGCCGCAGCGTGGAATCGCCGCCGTGTGTCGACGGTCGCTTTCGCGTTCGAGGCCTGGGTCTTGCGTTCTGTCTATCAGGCAGATGGCAAGCGGGCGCGAACGGCGAAGGCCGGTCGGTCTGGACCGGCGCAACATAGCGACTCCCCGCGGTGATTTCCAATCGACGTTTAGCCGAACGTTTAGCTCCGCTTAAGCATCGCCCCGATTCCGTTTATTCAGCGTACGTACATTTGAACCTGATAGTGCACATGACTTGCCCTTTATCGATTAGCGGCAAGCACGAGTTTGTTTGTGGAGGTTCGATTGGAAGCAATCACCCGGCGGCGCGCCCTGTGGCTTTTGGGAGCCGGGGCGGCCCTATCCGGCGCTGCCGTCCTGGCCGGTTGCGGGGAGACTCAGGCTGTGACGGAGACGAAGGCTGGGGAGGCGCCGGTCGGAAAGATCGTCACCGTAACGGCGGCTTCCGGAGAGATGTCGGGGACGATTCTGGTGGACGGCTCCAGCACGGTCGGCCCGATATCGCAGGCGGTAGCTGAGGAGTACCAGGGGCTATTTCCGAAGGTTCGCGTGCCGGTCGGGATTTCCGGCAGCGGCGGCGGATTCAAGAAGTTCTGCAGGCTCGAGACGGACATTTCCGACGCGTCGCGATTCATCAAGGAGTCCGAGCAGAGTCTCTGCGGCGAGAACAACGTGGGCTACATAGAGCTGCCGGTGGCCATCGACGGCATCGCGGTGGTGGTCAATCCCCAGAACAGCGTGGTAGGCGATTGCGTCACCATCGAAGAGCTAAACAAGATGTGGGACCCCTCGTCCGAGGAGAACGTCACGAACTGGTCGCAGGTCAGGGACGGCCTGCCGGCCGACGACTTCGCGCTCTACGGTCCGGGCGCCGACTCCGGGACGTACGACTACTTCACCAAGGTAGTCAACGGCAGAGAAGGCGCGAGCCGCGGCGACTACACGCCGAGCGAAGACGACAACGTGCTCGTGCAGGGAGTTTCGGGCGACCTCAACGCGCTGGGATTCTTCGGACTCGCCTACTACGAGCAGAACGTCGATCTCGTGAAAGCTTTGAAAGTCGACGACGGTTCCGGCTGCATTTTCCCCAACATCGATGACGTGCTGACCGGAAAGTACCCGCTCTCGCGGGCCATCTTCATATACGTCAGCACGCAGGCGGCCGAGCGTCCCGAAGTGCAGGTATTCATCGAGTTCTATATGAAGAACGCCGCGGGCCTGGTGGGGCAGATCGGATACGTTCCTCTGCCCGACGAGTTGTACGAGATGGGCCTGGAACGATTCGAGCAGCGCAAAGTCGGCAGCCTGAACGGCGCGGATGCAAACTACGAGTTCTCTTCGAGTCCTGCCGCGATACTCGAAGCCTGGAATAACGGAGCGTAACGTTCTGTCAGTTCGTTGCCGCCGTTCGTCGCGGCAGGCGCGGCCCGCCCCTGCTAACCGGACGATTCTTGCGGAGGCGCGAGTGCCCCTAGCAACATGAGTGAAATGACCGAAGCGCCCCGGCGCGGCGGGGTCGAGGCCCTCGGCGATTTGACTTCGAGAGGCCCGGCCCGAAAGCGCCGGGCGATCTTCGAGCGCGCAATTCAGGCCGTCCTGTTTGCGTGCGCGGCGATTTCGATACTCACCACGTTCGGGATCGTTGCCACGCTGCTTGGCGAGACGATCCAGTTCCTCCGCCAGGTTTCCATAGTCGACTTCCTAACCGGCACGCGCTGGACCCCGCTGTTCGCCTCCAAGCACTTTGGAGTGCTGCCGCTCGTCAACGGCACGATAGCGGTCGCATTCGTCGCGATGGTCGTGGCTTTGCCGGTCGGGATCCTGACGGCGATCTTCCTCAGCGAATACGCGCCGACCCGGTTCCGCAGCGTGCTCAAGCCCATACTGGAAGTGCTGGCGGGAATCCCGACGGTCGTTTACGGCTACTTCGCGCTGCTCTTCATCACCCCGATACTCCGGGAAATATTCCCGCAGACGGGGATATTCAACGTCGCCAGCGCGGGCATCGTGATGGGCTTCATGATCCTGCCGATGATGGCCTCGATCAGCGAGGACGCCCTGCGCGCCGTACCGTCGGGACTCCGGGAGGGGGCGTACGCGCTGGGCGCGACCAAATACCAGACCGTTACGCGGGTGGTCGTGCCGGGAGCGCTCTCGGGAATCCTGGCCGCGGTAATCCTCTCGATCTCCCGCGCCATCGGCGAGACGATGATCGTGGCAATAGCCGCCGGACTCCAGCCGAAGATGGGTTTCAACCTGCTTCAGTCGATGGAGACGATGACGGCTTATATCGTGCAGGTGAGCCTGGGCGACACCCCGCAGGACACCATCGAGTTCCAGACAATTTTCGCCGTCGGTACGCTCCTGTTTCTCATGACCTTCGTCATGAACGTCGTTAGCGACTGGCTCGTGCGGCGGTTCCGGGAGGCGTACGAGTGATCACCCTCGGAGAGACTGGTACCAGGTTTCACACGATCTATCGCCGCATAGTCGGCAGGGGATTCGCGACCGCGACGTTGATCGCGACGCTCCTGGGCGTGGTGATGCTGGCCGTGCTCATGTTCGACGTATTTCGAGACGGCGCCCATGAGGTGGATGGCGAGTTTCTGACAAGCTATCCGTCGCGGTTCCCGGAAAAGTCGGGGCTTCGCTCGGCGCTTCTGGGGACGGCCTGGATGCTCGGACTGACGGCCGCGATGGCTTTTCCGATTGGGGTCGGCGCGGCCATTTATATGGAAGAATACGCGCCCAATAACTGGCTCACGCGCGTGATCCAGATAAACATCGCGAATCTCGCCGGAGTGCCTTCCGTCGTGTATGGATTGCTGGGGCTGGGCGTGTTCGTGCGAGCGATGGAGCTGGGCCGGTCGGTGCTGGCCGGTTCCATGACGATGTCTCTGCTGATACTGCCGCTGATAATCGTCGCGTCGCGGGAGGCGATCAGGGCCGTTCCCGACTCGCTTCGGGAAGCGTCGCTGGCGCTTGGCGCGTCGCGCTGGCAGATGGTGTCGCGCACCGTGCTGCCGAGCGCCATGCCCGGCATTCTCACGGGGACCATACTGGCCCTTTCACGGGCGATAGGAGAGACGGCCCCGCTGATCACCATCGGCGCTCTCACCTATATAGCGTTCGACCCCCAAGGGCCGATGGACCTGTTCACGGTCCTGCCGATACAGATTTTCAACTGGGTATCGCTGCCGCAGAAGGAGTTTCACAGTCTGGCGGCGGGCGGCATCGTCGTGCTACTGGTCGTTCTGCTCCTCAGCAACTCGGTGGCCATCCTGATACGAAACAGATTTGAGCGGAGGCGGTATTGATCGGTCTGCAAATAGGCAAGACGGTTTTTCGGGCGCCGGAAGTAGAGCAGCCGGAAGCGCCGGAGGAGACCATTCTCTCCACGAAGAAGCTGAGCTTCTGGTACGGAGAGAAGCGGGCTCTTGACGGCATCAGCATGGAGATACCCGTCCGGCAGGTTACGGCGATCATAGGACCGTCCGGGTGCGGCAAGAGCACCTATCTGCGGTGCTTCAACCGCATGAACGAGCTGATTCCCGGCTCTAACTTCGACGGCGCGGTCGAGTACCGCGGCAGGGACATCAACGACGGCCGCGTCGATCCCGTGAGCATTCGCCGGCAGATTGGCATGGTGTTTCAGAAGCCGAACCCGTTTCCCAAGTCCATCTACGACAACATCGTCTTTGGCGCCAAGGTAAACGGTATGTCGGCGGATATGGACGAGCTGGTGGAGACGTCGCTGCGCAAGGCTGCGCTTTGGGACGAGGTCAAGAACGATCTCAAGCAGAGCGGCCTGGCCCTGTCGGGCGGGCAGCAGCAGCGCCTCTGCATCGCGCGCGCGCTGGCGGTCGAGCCGGAGGTCATCTTGATGGATGAGCCATGTTCGGCGCTCGACCCGATTGCGACCACGCGCATAGAGGACCTGATCCGAACGCTGCGGGAGACCTACACCATCGTCATCGTGACCCACAACATGCAGCAGGCGGCGCGCGTCTCCGATAAGACCGCCTTCTTTACGGTCGGCGAAAGCGGAGGCGGGGAGCTCGTCGAGTTCGACGACACTCAACGGTTGTTCACGACGCCCAGCGATCCGCGGACCGAGGCTTACATCACCGGGCGGTTCGGCTAGCGTTTCGAGCTCGAGAGCGGCTGGGCTACATCCATCTGCGGAGCTTCGGCGAGGAGGCGCGTTTCCACGCCGATCTCCATTCGGACCTCAGAGTCGCCGCCGCGGCGAGTTGAAGACCAGCGAGCTGTCCGGCGGCGAACGCTGCCTGGGGGTCGAGGGCGGCTGACCGCGACTTGAGCCATTCGGCGGCGTTCAGCGCGTCGCGATGGTCGCCGAGAGTCTCCTGGACTTGTGAGACTGTCTTGGCGAACGCAGCCGCAGGACGGCCTACCGCGAGCGCGACGGCGTCGGCGGCGTAGCGGGTCTGCTTGGCTTTGAGCCTGATATCGTGCAGGACTTCATCGGGGGGATTCCGGCCGGCCGCCCTGGTCGCACGGCGCAGTCGTCGCCACGGCTTCGCGGCGAGCTTTGGCAGCAGCTTGCGAGCGGGGCCGTCGGCTTCGGGCAGGGTCTTCGGGTTGCGAGCCGCGTCGTCGAGAAGATCGAGCAGCCGGTTGGTTCGCTCGTCTCGCAGGGCTTCGATCATCCCGTCGCGGGCACGTCCGCGCTCCCGCTCAAGGTCCGCGAGGATCACGTTCAAGGAGTTCCCGTCAAGCTCCGGGATCAGAGCGGCGTCTCGCCGGAGGCGCTCCCGCAGGACGTCGGCGTCTCGAAGCGGCCCCAGCCGGATCGCGAAAGCGCGAAGCTCGGAGCGCAGCATCCGGCGCCAGCCGGGGTCGAGCAGGGGCTGAAACGTTCGAAGATTGGACCGCAGTCTGCGTGCCGCCACGCGCACCTGATGGACGGCCTCGATATCTTCGTCCAGGTATAGGCCGGGCAGGTTCATAACGAACCGCCGGACGGCCGCGCCGATGGAGTCCTTGATCACGGAGCCGGCCGTGGCCTTCTTCCGCGAACATGCGGCTGCCGGGAAGGGATTTCCGTTTGATGCCCTGCCGAGAGCACGGGCGAGTTTCGGAACCTTGACTACGTCCCCGGCGCCGTCGGCTTGCAGCCTGCGAACGGCAGTTTCGAGAATGGAGTCGGGCGCTTCGGGACCAAGCTCGACCTCGATCTCGCCGAACGAGGCGGTCACGCTTCCGTTTTGTCGGGCTTCGACCGTGTCGTAGTCCAGCTCGGCCAGGACCGCTCCGCGCGAGTCCGCGAAGCGAAGTCCCTCGCGGAGAGTACGCAGTCGCGCGACGCGCTTGACCGGTGCACCGCGCGTAAAAGCCCGGATCAGGTCGAGCGCATCTGTCGGAGGTGAGTTTGACTCGCTGGCAATGCGAATCTCGTCTCGTTCCAGCCCGACTAGCTTCCGATCCTTCGGAATCTTGATCTTCCAGCCTTCACCTGGACGAAATCGCAGAGTACATCCCCAGCGGACGAGCCGGTGATCGTCGGTATCCCAATATTCCGTGACGATCTCGCGCTGGGGCAGAGCCGTAACGACGGTGTCGTCGAGAATGGAGTATCGGGGAGAATACGCGAAGCTGCCGACCTCCAGCTTGACTTCCCGCTCCCGCATAATCCCCGCTCGCATACAGATTGTTTAAGAACCGGTAGGGCTGCCGAGGCCGGAATTTCGTTGAAGAAGGACCCTGGACTTGCAGGTGGAAAACCGGCCGGCTCGCCTCCGGAGGGACGGCGATTCTACACCATTGGGTGCGTCAGACTATGCGGTAAACGAGAGAAGGGCCTGGGGCTAGCTCGCGGGTGGCGGGTCCAAGTCTTCGTCGGCCATTTGGCGGACTTCGTCGCGAATAACTTCGAGGATGGCGGAAAACGTGGCGGATATCGGGCCGTTGGCGTCGATCATGACGAATTCGTGGATAGCCGCCAGGCTGCGGAACTCGCCGATCATCTCGTTTTGATAGTCGACGTAGGTCGTGTGCTGGTCCTGACCCCGCAGAAAGTCCTGCCCGGATTCCCAGTAGTCGAATCCTCCGGCGGTAGCGAGGATTCGGGAAAGCAGATGGTCGACGTCGACGTCCAGGTAGATGACCCGGTCTGGAATGGCGGCGAAGCCGTAAACGTCCTGCATCCACTCCGGCGAAACGCCCCTGACCGAGGCGCGGGCAATCAGCGAGTACATATAGCGGTCCGCCAATACGATCAGCCCCGCCCGCAGAGCGGGGATTATGGTGCGTTCGAGGCGGTCGGCGAAGTCGGTCGCGTAGAACAGGTTAAGCGTGAGCGGGTCGAGGTTGTGGCCGGTCTTGGCCCGCTCGATCCCCCTGCCGGCAAGCTCCGATCTGGTGAGGCCGGTATCGGCCACGCCGTAACCGTGGTCTTCCAGCCATTCCTTGGTCAGGCGGATATGAGTGGACCGCCCCGAGCCGTCGGGACCTTCGAACACGATCAGCCGCCCCGGAAACCTGCCCTCGTCGGCTCTAAGCGGCGGCTCGCCGTAGAACTTCAGCTTGCGCTCGTTCACCGCCCGAAAAGCTCCGGCATGTAGCGGCCGCTCAGATCGAACTCGGAGAGAGCCGACGCCAGGTCTCCGTCGTCGGCTTTGGTGACGCCGCTCAGGAGCGGTTCGACGACTTGCCGCATCTTGCGCTGCTGCAAGACGAGCGACTCGGTGGCGTCGATTCGATAGAGACCGAAATCGTCGACCATGACCTCGTATTTAGCCTTGATAATCCCCTGGAAGACTCCAACAGACTCGAA
>JAPOVO010000062.1:0-2480 GCA_026708165.1 Chloroflexota bacterium
AAACGCCGGCACCTGTGCGCGCGGCGGCCTCGACCGACGAACTGGTCAAGCCGGCGGCTCCGAGGTCCTGAAGTCCGACGATGGCGCCAGTGGTGAGAGCTTCGAGGCAGGCCTCGATCAGCAGCTTTTCGAGAAACGGATTTCCGACCTGGACAACGCCGCGGGCGGACTTCTCGGGGTCTTCGACCGAAGCGAACGTCGCGCCCTGGATGCCGTCACGACCGGTGTCGGCGCCGACGAGGATAATAGGGTTCGCTTCTCCCACCGCCTCGGCGCGGGTCAACTGGTCGTGGCGGAGCAGTCCCACGCACATCGCGTTGACGAGCGGATTGCCGGCGTAGCAGTCTTCGACCACCACTTCGCCGCCGACGGTCGGGATGCCGACGCAGTTGCCGTAGGAGCCGACTCCGCCGACTATTCCACTGGCGAGGTAGCGGTTGCGGGGCGTGTCCAACGGTCCGAATCGGAGCGAGTCGAAGAGGGCTATCGGACGCGCGCCCATGGTGAAAATGTCGCGGATTATCCCGCCGACGCCGGTTGCGGCGCCCTCGAACGGTTCGACGGCGCTGGGGTGGTTGTGACTTTCGACCTTGAAGACTATGGCGAGGCCGTCGCCGATATCGACGGCTCCGGCATTCTCCTCGCCGGCCTTGACCAGAAGCGATGGCGAATCGGTGGGGAGCCGACGGAGCAGGGCACGGGAGTGCTTGTAACCGCAATGTTCGCTCCAAAGCGCGCCGAACATTCCCAGCTCAAGCTCGTTTGGCGGCCGGCCCAGCAGCTCCAGAATCCTGTGATACTCGAAGCGATTGAGCGCTACCGCCTCCAGCGCTTGGTCCGTCACGCGGTCGTCGACGACGGACTCCATGACGTTCCCTAGGCCGCCAGGGAGCGCCAAATCATCGCGCCGTCCTCACCGCCGAGGACGCGTTCGGAGCAACGCTCAGGGTGGGGCATCATGCCCAGGACATTGCCGCGCTCGTTGGTGATCGCGGCTATGTTCGACAGCGAGCCGTTTGGGTTGGATTCGGGCACGGCCTGTCCCTGGTCGTTGGTATAGGTGAAGACGACACGGCCATCGCCCTGGAGTCGGGAAATGGTCTCGTCGTCGGCGAAGTAGCTGCCCTCGCCGTGGGCGATAGGCATTCGCAATACCTGGCCGGATGCGCATTGTCTGGTGAACGGGGTGGCGTTGGAGTCGACTCTGAGGTTCACCCACTGGTGGCGAAACTGAAGGGTGTCGTTGCGCAACATCGCGCCGGGCAGCAAGCCAGCTTCGAGAAGGATCTGAAAGCCGTTGCAGATCCCCAGCACGCGAACGCCCCGCGCGGCGGCGGCGGCCACTTCACGAAGGGCAGGCGCAAATCGCGCTATGGCCCCGGCGCGAAGGTGGTCGCCGTAAGAGAATCCGCCTGGAATGACTATCAATTCGTATCCGGCGAGGTCGGTGTCTCGGTGCCAGCGCAGGTCCGTATCGAAGCCGGCGACCGTCTTTAGGGCGTGGAACGTGTCCATGTCGCAGTTGCTGCCCGGAAAGACGATGACGCAGGCTTTCAAGCTAGGGTCGCCATTGCGCCGCGGAGAGGCCCTTGCATAACTCCGAGCCGACGGTGCCGTGGAGATGCACAAACCATCGCGAAGGTGTGCTTCATGGCTTCTGGATTCCCGCTTTCGCGGGAATGACGGTTTTTGCCAAGTTCTCGCGGACGGTGACTTCAAACTGCTCGATGATCGGGTTTGCAAGCAGGCGGTCCGACATGTCCCTTGCCAGAGCCGCGGCATCGTCCTCGGAGGCGGCTTCGATGTCCAGCTCGATCAGCTTGCCCGCACGCACCTTCGATACGCCCGCGTAACCGAGATCCCGCAAGCCTGCGCGGATGGTCTCGCCCTCCGGGTCTACGTCCTCGGCTAGCGGGCGGATGACCACCGAGACCTCGTAGGTTTTTCGACTCACTCGGAACTCGTCAGGCGTTCCAGGGCGTCGAGGTCGACGTCGGCGGGCAGCCCCATGTCACCAACGTCAGTGGTAATGAGATGGTTTTCCACGACTGAGTCAGTAATACCGAACCAGAACGCGGAGAGCTGCGTCAGAACGCGTCCCTTGTCGGGAATGGGCGTGGGCAGCACCACGTCGAAAGCCGAGATCCGGTCGGTGGTAACGATGAGCAGGTTGCCCGCATGATCGTAAATGTCTCGAACCTTGCCCCTCGAAAGTAAGCGCAGCTCGCTAAGTTCGGTCTGGCTTATGGTCGCCAAATCAGCCCCCCTGATCGTCGTTTGAATCCAACCCCAAGCGTGAATATGCCGTATCGATCCACTTCAAATGCCGGTCGGGCTGGAAATAGCCACGCAGGCTGTCCTCGTCGATCAGCTCCGTGACCTGTGAGTCGGCGGCCAGCAGTTCGTTGAGGGGCGTGCCGTCGTTGAATGCCTGCCTGGCGCGTTTGTGGACGGCCGCGTAGGCCCCCTGCCGCGCCCTC
>JAPOVO010000062.1:2490-4637 GCA_026708165.1 Chloroflexota bacterium
CTGGTAGGCGTTGTTTGGGGCTGGCCTGGGCGCCCCCTGGAGGGAGATGCCGGCATCGATGAGGGCCAGCAGGATTCCCTGCGAATAGATGAGCCCGTGGGTGAAATCGAGGTTTTCGCGCATTCGCGCGACGTTGACGCGCAGGCCTCCGAGGATGCGCCCGAACTGCCAAAGCATGAAGTCCAGCGCTATGGTCGCGTCGGGCAGGATCACCCTTTCCAGCGAGCTGTTGCTCATGTCGCGTTCGTGCCAGAGGGCCATGTTTTCGAGAGCGGCGTGGGCGTTGGCGCGCAGCAACCGGGCCAGTCCGCATATTCGCTCCAGCCGGAAGGGGTTGCGTTTGTGCGGCATGGACGAAGAGCCGTGCTGACCTTCGCCGAAGTGCTCCTCGGTCTCGCCGATCTCGGTGCGCTGGAGACTCCGCAGCTCCGTGGCGAATTTTTCGAGCGATCCGCCGATGATGGCCAGCGTGGTAAGGAACTGAGCGTGCCGGTCGCGCTGCAGGATTTGATTCGAGACGTTGGCGAAGTTCAGTCCGAGGTTTGCGCAGGCTATCTCTTCGACTTGAGGCGGCACGTTGGCGTGAGTGCCGACGGAGCCGGAGATCTTTCCGTACGCGATCTGCTCTTTGGCGTCTTCGAGACGGCGAATCTGCCGTCGAATTTCATCGACCCAGACCAACAGCTTGAATCCGAAGGTGGTGGGTTCGGCGTGGATGCCGTGTGTACGGGCGATGGTGAGGGTCTGCTTGTGTTCAACGGCACGTTTGGACGCGACTGACTCAAGGTTTCGGAGGCGTCCTAGTAGCTGGTCGGCTGCTGCTACCAGTTGGAGCGAGAGGCCGGTATCGAGCACGTCGGACGAGGTCAGCCCGTAGTGCAGCCAGCGAGACTCCGGCCCCAGGGTTTCAGCCGTAGCCGCGACAAATGCGTCGGTCTCGTGATCGGTGGTGCTTTCAATCTCGTCGATGCGGTCGATGGAGAATGAAGCGCCGCAAATCTTCTCGATATCTGCCTTGGGGATAAGGCCAACCTCGGCCCACGCCTCGCAGACGGCAATCTCGACTTCGAGCTGGCATTGGAAGTAGTGCTGCCGGCTCCATATATGGCCCATTTCCGGGCGCGTGTAGCGTGGGGTCATCTGGCGGCCAGCCCCGCCGAGTCGGCCAGAACCTTGCGGGTCAGCTCGGCGCGCTGTTGCCGCAACGCTTCGGCAATGCCGGCGTCATTCAAGGCGAGAATCTCGGCGGCGAATAACGCGGCGTTGCGGGCGCCGGCAGTGCCAATGGCCATTGTGGCGACCGGGATGCCGCCGGGCATTTGCACGATGGCGTGTAGCGAGTCGACACCGCGCAGCTCGCTGGTGGGCAAGGGAACGCCGATCACCGGGAGCTGCGTCCAGGCGGCGACCACGCCGGGCAGATGCGCAGCGGCGCCGGCGAGGGCAATGATGATCTTGACGCCGTTACCGGCGGCGCTCCTGGTGAAGTCCCTGGCCGCGTCGGGGGAGCGGTGGGCCGACAGTATCTTGATCTCGGCGTCGACGCCGAGACTTGCCAGAGCGTCCATCGTCTCGTTGCCGTAATCGAGGTCCGACTTGCTTCCGAGCAATACGGCGACAGGCGGTTGAGTGTTCGATCCTTCCATCAAGCAAAAATCCTTTCAGGGTCGTTTGCGGCGATATCGGTGCGATGGTGCGAATTGGCAAAGGTTATTTTGTCGATAGCTTCATAGGCTCGCTGGCGCGCCCCGTCGAGGTCGATCCCCTGTCCTACAACGGACAGGACGCGCCCGCCTGCCGTCTCGAGATGTCCATTTCGCTCGGCGGTCCCAGCGTGGAATACCAAAGCGATGTCTTCGGCGTCGGCTATGCCCTCAATGGCGTGACCGGTCGTGTACTTTCCGGGGTATCCACCGGAGGCAATAACGACGCAGCAGGCCGCCCCGTCGGCGGTCTGGAGGTGAGCTTCCTCGAGCCTGCCCTCGGCGGCAAGTAGCGAGACTTCGGCGAGGTCGCAGTCGAGCAACGGCAGGACGACCTGGGCCTCGGGGTCGCCTAAACGGCAGTTGAACTCGACCACGCGGGGACCGTCGTCGGTGATCCTCCGCCCGGCGTAGAGACATCCCACGGAAGGAGTTCCGCGCCTG
>JAPOVO010000062.1:4647-17277 GCA_026708165.1 Chloroflexota bacterium
CGCCGGGCGAGCGCGTCGAGCGTGGGATGCATGATGGTGCACTCTATTTCGTCCGCCAGGGCGGGGTCTACCATGGCGACGGGCGAATAGCAGCCCATCGAACCTGTGTTCGGTCCCTCGTCGTTATCGTTGACCCTTTTGAAGTCGCGCGCGAAGGGCAACATCTTCAGGGACTTGCCGCCGGTCAGAGCGAACGCCGAGACCTCCTGTCCAACCAGACATTCTTCGATAACCACTCTGTCGCCGGCGCCGCCGAAGGCTCGGTCGATCATCATGGTATGAACAGCTTGACGGGCTTCCTCGGGCGACCCCGCGACTGTCACGCCTTTGCCCGCCGCGAGGCCGTCGGCTTTGACGACGATCGGAAAGTCTGACCGGTCGAGAATCTCGAATGCCGAGTCGGGATCATCGGCGACTTCAAATGCGGCGGACGGAACGCCAGCTTCGGCCATCAACTCGTTGGCCCAAGACTTGCTGGACTCGATGCGTGAGGCGGCGGCTACCGGCCCGAGGCATCTGACGCCGGCGGCGGTGAGGGCGTCGGCCACGCCTCCAGCAAGCAAGTCTTCCGGACCCACGACGACCAAGTCGATATTGGCGCGTGCAGCGAAACTCGTCAGCGACTGGTGATCAGCAGGGTCGACTTCGACGTTAGTTGCGTGCAGCGCGGTTCCCGGATTTCCGGGCGCGCAGTACAGACGATCCAAAGACGGACTTTGGGCGAGCTTCCAGCAGATGGCGTGCTCGCGTCCGCCGCCTCCCAAAACAAGCACGTTCACGCCCCTGGCGCGCTCCTTGTTACTCCCATTCGATTGTTCCCGGTGGTTTTGAAGTGATGTCGTAGACGACTCTCGTAATGGCGGGGACTTCGTTGACGATCCTTGCCGAGGACTTCTCCAGCACTTCGTTGGGAAGCCTGTACCAGTCGGCGGTCATGTAGTCGTCCGTGGAAACGGCGCGAAGGGCGGCCATCTCACCGTAAGTGCGGCCGTCGCCCATAACTCCGACCGTTCTGACGCCGGTTAGGACCGCAAAGTATTGTCCGATCGCGAGGTCGAGACCTTCGCGTGCTATTTCTTCACGAAAAATCAGGTCGGCGCGCCGGAGCGCCGTGAGACGGTCGGAGGTGATCTCGCCCATGATCCGCACGGCAAGCCCGGGTCCGGGGAAGGGCTGACGCCAGACGATGGATTCGGGCAGTCCAAGCTCGACTCCGACTTGCCGGACCTCATCCTTGAAGAGGCGCTTGAGGGGCTCAATGACCTGAAGACTCAACTCGTCGGGAATGCGGGTGTTGTGATGCGTCTTGATTTTTGCCGACCCGAGACCGGCGGTCCCACTTTCGATGACGTCGGGGTACAGCGTCCCCTGGACAAAGAACTCCACGTCTTCGAGCTTCTCCGCTTCGTCGATGAATACGTCAAAGAACTCGTCCCCGATAATCTCCCGTTTGAGCTCCGGGTTGGTCACTCCGGCGAGGCGCTTCAGGAAACGGGCACGGGCATCGACGGTGATGACGCGCGAATGGAGTTGATGGGCGACCGCCTGCTCAACTTCCTCGACCTCGCCTTCCCGCAGCAAGCCGGTGTCGACGAAGATGCACGTGAGCTGGTCACCGACCGCCCGGTGCAGCAGCGCGGCCGCGACGGTCGAATCGACACCTCCGCTAAGCGCGAGGATGACCTGTGCGCCGCCAATCTCGCGACGAAGAGATTCGATGCTGCTTTCGACGAACGAGGCGGGAGTCCATTCCGGGCGGCTTCCGCAAACCCCAGTCGCAAAATTCCTGATAAGCGCGTGTCCAAGCTGCGTGTGCCTGACTTCCGGATGAAACTGCAAAAGCAGAACGTCCTCGTCGGCATTTCCGATGGCGGCCCATTCCGAATTGTCCGTTCGGGCGAGCTGCTCGAATCCGAACGGCGGCGCGGTTACCTGATCGCCGTGACTCATCCAGACACGGGACCTTTCGGGGAAGTCCTTGAAGAGCGGATTTCCCCGGTCGACGATTTCCAGCGTTGCAGGGCCATACTCGCGAGTCAATCCGGGGCGCACCGAGCCGCCGAGCGTTCGACTTACGAGCTGCATCCCGTAGCAGATTCCGAGGACCGGTATGCCCAATTCGAGTACGTAGTCGGGCAGATCGGGCGATCCAGTCTCGTAAACGCTGGCGTCGGACCCCGAGAGAATGATGCCCTTGGGGTCGAGGGACCGTACGCGCTCGGCGGGAGCGTCGAAGGGGAGTATTTCGCTATAGACCTCGGACTCGCGGACCCGCCTCGCAATCAGCGGCGTGTATTGAGAGCCGTAGTCGAGCACGACGATGGTGTCGAGGCCGACTTTAGAATTGCGGGTGACCGGGCTAACGGCGGTTGGGGGCGACACGCTAACCGGCTACGCGGCAGGGCCGGTGGAGGCGCATTCGGTAAATGCGCGGGAAGCCTAAACCAGCGGATTGGCCTAGCTTTTTCACGCTCGGATTATATGGGCGGAACATGCTTCGCGGCAAAGCGCTCCACTGGTTTAGCACATGGCAGACAGCTATTTCTTTCGGCAAATTTGTAGCGGTTGGCTCAACTTCTTGCCGCCCGAAGAACTGGAGAGATTTTACGTTCAGCTCTTCCACGGTCGTCGATCCTTACCTACTTCATCGGCGCTTTGCTCATGCATGAGAGCATGGTCTAGATGTAAGTGAATTGGTATCTTTCCAAACTCTTCCACGGGTACGGATGTGGTCCAGAGAGGACCTTTAAGGAAACAATGGAAAGGGGTTGAGACGCGTATGGCCAATGCCGAGAATGCCAGGCAAGTTTACGATGAAGCCGTTGTCATCGATGGTCTCAACGCGAGCAACTGGGACAGTCCCGCCGTCTTCGAGAGTCTGCATACCGGAGGCGTTACGACGCTAAACGCCACGGTTGCGACCTGGGAGAACTTTCAGGAGACTCTGGGCAACATAGCCGCCTGGCTGCACAGGTTCACGGACTACGGTGACCTACTGACGCAGGTCAGGACGGTAGCCGACATCCTCCAAGCCAAGGAGGATGGAAAGGTGGGAGTGATTCTGGGCTTTCAAAATGCCTCTCCCATAGAGAACCATCTCGACCGGCTGGCGCTGTTCCACGCGCTGGGCGTGCGAATCATCCAGGTCACCTTCCACGAGGGAAACCTGCTGGGCAGCGGATGCTACGAGCGCAACGACTACGGCCTGACAAACTTCGGCGTTGATGCCATCCGGGAGATGAACCGCCTTGGCATCCTGATCGACCTGTCGCATGTTGGCGTCCGCACGACAATGGATGCCATCGAGCTATCCGGGAAGCCTGTGGCTGTAACTCACGCGAACGCCAAGTCCTATTTCGACGTGCCGCGAAACAAGACAGACGAGGCGGTGAAACTACTGGCGGAGCGAGGAGGCGTGGTGGGAGTTACTTGCATAACCAGCTTTCTCCGCACGGGCAGCGACTCAACCGTGGAGGACTATGTCGACGCCATCGACGATATGGTGGAGAGAACAGGCATCGACCACGTGGGAATTGGGACCGACTACACGCAAGATCAACCGGAGTCGTTCTGGAGGTACATCAACGCGCAGCAGGGAACGAGCTTTCCCCTCAAGGCTATCCTTGGCCGCACACCCACAACGATGGCGGATCAGACTTACTATCCGAAGGGGCTGGAAACGCCGGACAAACTGCCCAGCCTGGCGGACGCGCTAATGAATCGCGGCTACACGTCCGCCGACACCACCAAGATTCTAGGCGGGAACTTCCTGCGACTCTTTGGAGAGGTTTGGGAAGCGTAGGCGCTCGGGAACTCTGTTAACGGCAGGTCTGGATCGGCTCCGCCGCAGGTCGACCACCGGCAGGTAGGGAAGAGGCCGTTTGGAGTTCGGTGCAGATTGGCCACTTCCAAACGTTGGGGCTTTATTCCGGGTGGACTCTCAGGCCTTCGCTGCAAACGTGTGTGGTGAAGCTCTCGCAGCTAACGCCGGCGGCCTCACAGGCGGCCCGCATCGCCGCTCCGACTCCCTCGGCGTCGGACTCGGCAAAGGCGATCATCGCCGAGCCTGAGCCGCTCAGAGCGGCTCCGACGGCCCCAGCATCGTACGCAGCCTCCATCATTTCCGATAGAGCCGGGTGCAGTGGAGAACGGTGGGGCTGGTGGAGTCGGTCGCGCATTGCTTCGGCGAGAACCGAATAGTCGGACCTCTGCAAAGCCGACACGAGCAGGGCGGCGCGGGAGACGTTGAATACGGCGTCGGCAAAATCGACTTTGGACGGCAAGACGGACCTGGCGCGATCGGTCTCGATTCTGGTTTCCGGGACCGCGATCGCTATCTGGAGATCGCTGGGGAACGGCACTTTGGTCCAGACCGGACCGGACCCGGCTTGCGCGATAACAGAAAGCCCTCCAGTCAGCGCGGGAATCACGTTGTCGGGGTGTCCTTCCATGGCAGTGGCCTGTTCGATCAATTTGGAGTGATGAACCTCGATGCCGGCGGATCGACACGCGGCGACGATGCCGGCGACGGTGGCGGCGGCGCTGCTGCCGAGTCCGCGCGACACCGGAATCCTCGAAACCTGACGCACTGACCGGTGACGGAACTCCGCCCCAAGGATCCTCGAGTATCGGATTGCGGCGTCGAGGACCAAGTTCGATTCGTCGGTCGGAGTTTCGTCGGCGGCCTCGCCCGTGACTTCGACGAAAGTTGTTTCGGAGACTTCGAAGCGATACTCGTCATAAAGATCCAAGGCGAGACCCAGCGTGTCGAATCCCGGTCCGAGGTTTGCGGAAGTTGCGGGGGCGAAGATGGCGAACGGCTGGTCGCTGCGATTCACGCGCGATCCCGTATGCCTATGGCTGCGCGGCGCGCCCGGGCCGGAAGCCCGACGCGGGTGGGTGGATTGAACATGGGCATGCCCCGGTGGATGGAAATGCTGACCAAGGTCCCAAGAGCTATCAGGGTGACGACGAGAGAACTGCCTCCAGAGCTCATCAACGGCAGCGTAATGCCGGTAACCGGCGATATGCCGACATTCATGCCAATGCTGACGAACACCTCGAAAGCCAGCAAGACGAGTATGCCTCCGGCCACGTAGCGGCCGAAGTCGTCGCTGGCCCGGATGGCGACGACGAGGGCGTAGGCGAAGATGATGCTGAAGAGCGAAAGCACCAAGATAGAACCGACGAAACCAAGGTGCTCCGCGATGACGGCGAATATGAAGTCGGTGTCTCTAACGCGCAAGAATTCGAGCTGGCTCTGAGTCGCTCCAGTGCTGCCCCTGCCCCACAATCCACCTGATCCGACGGCAATTCGGGCTTGCAATACGTTGTAGCCTGCGCCGAGCGGATCGATGGTGGGGTCGAAGAAAGTCACGACCCGCTCACGCATGTAGGGCCTCATGAGAAACCATGCGAGCGGCGCCGCCGCGATGGAAAGCAGTACTACGGCGCCCAAATGCAAAGTCCGTGATCCGGCGATGAATGCAATTCCGAACCAGACAACGAAGAAGATCATGGCGGTACCGAAGTCGGGCTGCAAAAGGGTGAGCGCGATAAGCAAAGCTGGAATGAGAGCGGAGAGCGCGAATATGCGGAATTTGATCGGCTCGCCCTGGTATTTGGCAAAGAACCGGGCGAGCAGCACGATTTCGGTGAATTTGGCCAGCTCGGAAGGCTGAAACTGTATCGGGCCAAACAGGAACCAACGCTGCGCACCGTATCGGGTGACGCCGAAGAAGAGAACCAAAATGAGCAGCAGCACACTTACCGCGAACAGCACCCACGCGACAATGCCCACGATGCGATAGTCCGAATACGCCACCAGAGCGAACAAGAAAATACCCACCAAAGCGAAAATGGACTGCCGGACAATCTGGCTATCCATGCCCGCTGACGGCGGCAGGCCGATCCGCGAGAGCGTTATGAGTCCGAGGGTGATCAGCCCCAGGATCGATAGTAAGACAGCCGCGTCCATGGGGCGCGGCTGGGGGCGGTCCATCATCCCGAGGGACCGCCCGCGTCAAATGGAGGGTATCGCATTCCAGGAATAGTTTCCGTGAAATACAGCTCCACCAAATCGCGCGCTACGGGCGCCGCGGCCAAGGAGCCTTCGCCGCCGTCTCTTATCAGTACGACGAATGCGATCCGCGGGGAGTCGGCGGGCGCGTATCCGACGAACCAAGCGTGGCTGGGGTCGTTGCCGTTGCTGTCTTTGGGCCCCGCGTACTCGGCGGTGCCTGTCTTGCCCGCCATTGTCACTACCGGCGTCCTGGCGCGCCCGCCCGTTCCCTGAGGGCCGTTCACAGTTTCGACCAGTCCCCGCTGGATCAAGGACAGGTTGGTCGGGCTGACGCTGATCTTGCCGATCTCTTGGACCGGGGGCACTTCCACGACTTCACCGTTGGCGTCCTCGACTCGATCGACGATCCTAGGCTTGTAGAGCGTGCCGCCGTTGCTGATGGCGGCATACATGTTGACAAGCTGCAAGGGGGATGCCTGCATCAGCCCCTGACCGATAGCGGCCTGGTAGGTGTCGCCGGTTACCCAGGGGGCGCTCAGGTTGTCATTCTTCCACTCATGGTCGGGCACTACTCCCGCAGCTTCGTTGGGTAGGTCGATACCTGTAGGAGAACCGAACCCGAAAGACCGGCCGAACTCGGCGAGGCGACCCTCGCCGAGTCCTTTGAACTCGGTGTACGGGTTGCCTCCGGAGATGTTGTAGAAATAGATGTTGCAAGACTCCGAAATCGCCCGATGAAGATTGACGGACCCGTGGCCGGTGAGCAGCCAATCGTAGAACACCCATCCGCTGGGCAATATGAGGTGGCCGGCGCATTCAATCGAAGTCGACGGCGCCGCGACGTTTTCCTCCAGAGCGCCGGCCGCCGCCACGATTTTGTATGTCGACCCCGGCGGATAGAGGCCTGAGATGGCGTGGTTGACGAGCGGTCGCCGCGAGTCGTTTGCCAGCCGCTGAAAATCGTCAACGGATATACCTTCGGCAAACAGGGCGTTGTCGAACGAGGGATAGCTGACCATGCTCAGAACATCGCCGCTATTGGGATCGAGGATGATCGCAACGCCAGCACCGCGGCCACCAAGGTACCGGCTCATGAGCTCGGTTGTGCCTTGCTGGAGCTCGGCGTCGATGGTGAGGAAGACGTTTCCGCCGGACCTCGGCGGGGTTGCGGCCAGTTCACGAACTTCACGTCCGAGAGCCTCGACTTCGATCAACCTGCGTCCGTCCTCACCGCGGAGCTGTTCTTGAAGGCTCTTTTCAATTCCCGCGAGGCCGATGTCTTCGTCGAATCTTGCGCCCCGCCGCGCAAACTCGGCCGCTCGTTCGGCGGGTATGGGACCGGTGTAGCCCACAATCGCGCCGAGCGTCTCTCCGCTGGAATACTCGCGTTTTGTCGAGTCCCGGATTTCAACTCCCGGAAGCTCAAGGAACTTCTCGGCGACTAGCAGTGCCGTCTCGCGACTCACCTCCCGAGCGACCCTGACAGGCTCTCCCGGATCGGAACGTCCCAAGGATATCGCCAGCTCCAATTCGTCTCGATCTTCTTCCGTCAACTCAGCCAGCAGATCGGAGACGCGCCGCGTATCGTCTTCCGGAATGTCCGCCGGGGTTGCCCAGATGCTAAAGACAGGCGTGTTGCGGACTAACTGCCTGCCCGCACGGTCGAATATCAGGCCTCTTATCGGAGGGATCGCCACGGACCGGGTGCGGTTGGTTTCCGCCTGACTTATGAACTCGGACGCCTGCGTTATCTGAAGTTGCCAGAGCCGTCCTGCAAGCGCGGCAACGCCAACGCCGGCCAGTCCGCCGATCAGCAGCGATCTGCGGCTTTTGCTCGAAGGTCTGCCCGTACCTCTTAGCGATGACTCTTGCGACTGTGACACTTGTGTTTTTGCCAGCCTGAGAATGACCGGGCTTGCTAGTTAATGGTATATCGGCTCCGCGTTCGCGTGAGGCGCTCCAGCAGGGTTACGGGATGGTATATCAGGACACAGGTCATGAGGTTGACTAAAACGGCGGCGGGAGTCGTTGCGATTATGGCCTTGAACCAGTCAACCGAGTAGCCCTGTACGGCGAGCATCAGCATCATCGTGGGGTAGTAGACGAGAGTGCCCAGCAGGGACGCCAGCAGTGCCCAGACAAGGTTAGATCGGAACAGGCCGGCACCGCCCATGGAGGCGACGAAGGTGGCCAGACTGAGGGCCAGCATATTCGCGCCGGTGGGGACTCCGCTTAAGACGTCGAGCAGGAAGCCGGACCCAAAACCCCAGAATATCAACCCTTTGGGTCTGGCGACCGCGGCCCACGTGGCCAGAAGAACGAGCACCAGATCGGGAATAACGCCGAAAACCTGGAATCCGGGGGAGATGGAACTCTGAAAGAGCGCCGCAAGAAGGATCAGGAACGCCACGACGTAACGCTGAGACGAAGCTCTAATTCCCGGGATACGCCTCGTCGCTATGAGACTACGTCGCCCGCGAGCAAACATCCTAGCCGCCTTCGCCGGCCACGATGATCTGAACGGTGTCCAGCCGGTTGGTGTCAACGAACGGCCTTACGTCGGCTTCCTTGAGGACGCTCGTACTGGTCGTGCGGATATTGACGACCTGTCCGACGAGGATGCCCTTGGGAAAGCCGCCGCCCAAGCCCGAGGTCACTACGAACTGACCGGGTTCGATGTTCTGATCTTCCAGAATCTGTCCCATGACGAGGTGGTTGTGCGACCGGCCGGTGGCCAATCCGTCGGCGTCGGTGTCGGCGCCCTGGATGCTTACGTTGACGACGCTGCTGACGCTCGTAATGGGCAGGATTTTGGCGGTGTTGCTTGTGGTTTCGACGACGCGTCCAACAAGCCCGCCCCGCCAGACGGCGGCCATCCCGTCCTGGATGCCGGAGGACTCGCCTTGATCAATCAATATCGTGTCAAGGAGGTTGGAGCTGTCGCGGCCGACCACGCGAGCCGAAACAAGAGCTAGCTCGGGGTTCTGGCGCACATATTTTGCGGCCTCCCGCAGGGCGACGTTCTCACGGGCGGTGACCCTGAGGCGGGCGATTTCCGCCAGCAGCTCCGCGACCGTTGCATTCAGGCGTTCATTGTCGGACCGCAACTCGCCAAAGCGGCGCAAGTCGTCGAGCGTGGTGGCGAGGGAAGATGAAACTCCGCCAATCATTCGCTGCGCAGGATTGGATGCGCGCAGAATGATGTCTTCGACGGGCGACAGCGCTCCGTTGTTATGCAGCACCGAGAATCCGAGCGAAAGCGCAGAGAGCAAAACAAGCCAGTAAAGCGACGCTCGCGCTCTCATGAGTCGGGTGGTGTCTGAATCACTACAACGGGTATTGGTTATCCGATATGAAGATCTCGCGATAGGCGGTCAGATTCTGAAGGCAAGAGCCAGTGCCGCGCACCACGCACTCAAGAGGGCTTGGGGCTACGACTACAGGAATGTCGGTGCCTTCTTCGAGACGCTTGTCCATTCCATTCAGGAGCGCGCCGCCTCCAGCAAGATATATGCCGTGCTCCATGACGTCGGCCAGCAGTTCAGGCGGTGTTGCTTCCAGCGCCAGTTTCACGTTCTCGACGATCTCGTCGACGGTTGGGGAAATGGCTTCTCTGACCTGGCCGCTTGTAAGCTCCAGAGCTCGTGGGAGGCCGGTATTCAGGTCCCGCCCGCGAACGAACGTCTTGTCGTCGGCGCCATTGTCGGTGGCGCATCCAATCTCGATCTTGCAGGTTTCGGCGGTGCGCTCGCCGATGAGCAGCGAATGATCGGACCTGACGTAATCCACGATCTGCTCGTCGATTTCGTCCCCCGCTACCCGGATCGAATGGCTTATCACGATCCCGCCAAGTGAAATGACCGCAACCTCAGTGGTGCCTCCGCCGATGTCGACGATCATGTTGCCGGCGGCCTCCTGCACGGGCTGTCCCACGCCGATTGCGGCGGCCATGGGCTCCTCGATCAGATAAGCTTCGCGGGCGCCGGCCTCGAGGGCCGCTTCGTGGACGGCTCGCTTCTCGACCTCGGTGACGCCGGAAGGGATCCCGACGATGACCCTGGGCCGCGGCAAGAACGGCGTTTCGTCGTGGACACGGTGGATAAAGTAGCGGAGCATCGTTTCGACCGTTTCGAAGTCGGCAATGACGCCGTCGCGCAAGGGGCGGGTCGCGACGATGTTGGTGGGAGTACGGCCCACCATTTTCTTAGCTTCGGTGCCAACGGCCAGAACTTTGCCGGTCCTGGTGTCGGTTGCCACGACTGAGGGCTCCGAGATAACCACGCCAATATCGCGCACGTAAACGAGCGTATTCGCGGTGCCGAGATCTATTCCGAGATCTCGCGAGAACAGGCCGAGAAGCGCGCTTAAGGGGCGAAACATCTAGACAACTCTCCGCCCCCTGGGCCTCCCACCGACGAAGCAGCCGAACCAACCGCCGGACTCCAGCACAATGCCGAGTTTAGCACTGAAACGGGTGATGAATAGACAAAATGGCAGTTTGCTACTACATACGGCTGGGCAGCGACTACTCTCACTTGAAAACGCCTAGCCTGGCGTGCCGAGAAGGGCTGCTTCGACGACTTCGCCCATGTGCTTCGCCAGCACGAAGTTCAGATCGCGCTTCGCCTTGTCGGGAACGTCGTCGAGTTCACGGGCATTGGCCTCGGGCATTATGAATTGCTTTAAGCTGGCCCGGTGCGCCGCGAGAATCTTCTCCTTGAGTCCGTCGGTGCGGAGGATACGCCCTCTTAGCGTAATTTCGCCAGTCATGGTTGTGTCCTTGCGGACAGCCCTTCCAGAGAGGGCGGAGGCGAGCGCGGTCGCAATCGTTATTCCGGCGGACGATCCATCCTTTGGAATACCCCCGTTGGGAATGTGGACGTGGAAGTCCATGCTGTCGAACTTTCGCTGGTCGATGCCGAAGTCGGCTGCGTGAGACCTCAAATAGGTCTGGGCTGCCTTGATCGATTCCTTCATCACGTCGCCCAACAGTCCGGTCGTCATCAGACCGCCGCTACCCTCGTTAATGATGACTTCAACCGGCATAAGCTCACCGCCGGAGGCAGTTCTGAATACACCGGTGGCGGTGGCGACTTCGTCGTTTTCCTCGGCGGCTCCGAACCTGAACTTGGGCGCCCCCAGGTATTTGGGAACCGAGCGCGCCGTTAGCTTGACGGGGGATTTGCCGCCTTCGGCGAGCTGGAACGCCCGCCTGCGACACAACGTCGCTATCTCACGCTCGAGACTGCGGACTCCGGCTTCCCGCGTGTACTCGCGGATGATGCGTTGCAGGGCGCTCTTGCCGACTTTCAGATGTTGCTCTTTCAGTCCGTGTTCACGCAGTTGACGAGGCAATACGAATTTTTCGGCTATGGCGACTTTTTCGTCTTCAACGTAGCCGGGGATCTCGACAACCTCCATACGGTCGACAAGCGCAGGCGGTAGACCGTAGAGAGTATTCGCGGCAGCTATGAATAGCACGTTCGAGATGTTGTACGGAATCTCGAGATAGTGGTCGGAAAACGCGTGGTTCTGCTCGGGATCGAGGACTTCAAGAAGGGCGGTCGTCGGGTCGCCGCGAAAGTCAATACCGAGCTTGTCGATTTCGTCGAGCATAAACACCGGGTTTATCGTTCCAGCTTCCCGCATTGTTTGCAGAATGCGGCCCGGCATTGAGCCGATGTACGTTCGCCGGTGTCCCCGGATTTCGGCTTCGTCACGCACGCCACCCAAGGTGACGCGGACGAATTTCCGTCCCATGGAGTCGGCTATAGCTTGCCCCAGGCTTGTCTTTCCAACTCCAGGCGGTCCAACAAGGCAGAGGACGGGACTGCGCATTCGTCTGGCGAGCTTCCTGACCGAGAGGTACTCGAGGATTCGCTCCTTGACCGGCTCGAGACCAAAGTGACTGTCATTCAGGACTTGCTCGGCCGTCGCGATGTCGAGTCGGTCTCGGGTCCGTTTCTTCCACGGCAAATCGAGTATCCATTCGACGTAGTTGCGGATAACGTTTATTTCCGGGGCGCCGGGAGGCATGGAGTTGAGCCGGTCGATCTCCTTCGTTACGCGCTCCTCGACCGCCGGTGGATAGGATCCTTGCTCAAGGCGGTCGGCGAGCTCCTGGGCTTCACGGGCGGCGAGGTCCGTTTCGCCGATCTCTTTGGTTATCGCCTTCATCTGTTCTTTGAGAACGTATGTGTGCTGCGCCTTCTCGACCTTGGCATTTATCTTCGACTCGATGGACTTACCTGTCTCAAGGAGCTGAATTTCGTTGACGACTATTTCGTGCAGACGCTGAAGGCGCTCGGACACCTGCTCCAGCTCGAGCAACTCCTGGAGCTGCAAGAACGGAATATCCATCGACGAGGCGACCACGTCGGCCAGGACCGACGGGCTCTCGGCGTTCATCGCCCTTATATACACATCTTCGGGCAGATGTTCGCTGAGATCTACGGCCTTTTTGAACAGCAGTAGCATTCCACTGCTCATGGTCTCGGTCGCCGGCGCCGGTTCGGGCGAGTCGTTGAAAACCCAGCCGTGCCCTCGAAAGTACGGTCTCTCTTGCGAGAACTCGTGGATGCGGATGCGGCGGCGCCCTTCCACCAATA
>JAPOVO010000395.1 GCA_026708165.1 Chloroflexota bacterium
GGTCGTCTCGAAGGGTGCCTTGCCGCGTCTTGAGACGATGTGGCGGGCGATCCGCCGCGACCGGCGCTCGCCGCCAAACTCATAGATGACGTTGGCCAACTGCTTTTCGCTCAATCGGGCAATGACGTCTCTCGCGGGTAATCCTGATTGCTGGTCGTAGCGCATGTCGAGGGGACCTTCGGACCGGAAAGAGAAACCGCGGGTGGGATCGTCTATCTGGGTTGACGAGAAGCCGAGGTCCATCAAGACGCCTGAAACTTCTGAGAATCCGGCCGCACGGGCCGCGTCGGACATGCTGGATAAGTTGGCGACCTTGAGGGTAACTCGATCTCCAAATCCTCGGAGGCGGGATGTCGCGCGGGCAATGGCCGACGGGTCGGCGTCGAGGCCCAGCAAACGGCTGTGGGGACGGCTGGCTCGCATAGTCGCCTCGGCATGCCCTCCCAATCCGACGGTTGCATCGATATAATCCCGGCCCTGTGGAGGCAGCAGGTAGGAAAGTACCTGCCGCGTCATTACGGGTCGATGATCAGCCTGCGAACCCTCCATGGAAATCGGGTGCATGTGAGGCGAAGGGGAGGCGCTTCGCCCCACATGTCACGCCCTAAGTTGGGGAAGAGGACTGACGGCCGGCGCGCTCGAATATCTCCGGCGCTTCGGCGTCTATAGACGCCTTGCGGCGCTGCCACTCCTCGAGTTGCCAAATTTCGATCTTCGTACCCACTCCGATTACCGCCACGTCCTTGCTGATTCCGGCACCCTGCCGGAGTGCGACCGGGATAGTGATTCGCCCCTGGCGGTCAAAGTTGCATTCCTCGGCGAGAGCAAAAAACTTTCGCTGAGCGTCGCGGGCCCGCTCGGTGAGTTCGTCGAGCTGCAGGATTCGTTGGACTTGCGCTTGCCAAGCGTCGGGAGGAAAGAAGTGCAGGCACGCCTCGGCTCCCTCGGTAAGCGTGCCGCCTTCGGGCGTGAGGATTCGGAGCTTGTTTGGAATAGTCAAGCGGCCTTTCGCGTCGAGCGTGTGATAGAACGTCCCTGTGAAAAGCCTCATCGTTTCCGTTCGAGTCCACCGGGTAATCCCGGGCGATAATCCCCACTATCTCCCACATTGTGACACTTGATCCATAAAATCCGGCCTAGATTGCAACATATCCCCCACCGTACGTCAAGTCGAAACGGAACAATATTTAATTCGACCGTCTAGTGGGTTTTGAACCTGGTTTTGGAGCTCTCTTCAGGGTTCGTGGTGAGCTTGTCGAAGCACGAACGCTTGACAATCTCGCCACGACGGTTCGACAGGCCCACCATGAACGGAAGTTGCGGTCAGAGGCGGACAAGTAGATCGGGTGGGGCGCCGTGACACGCACGCATTAGTCGGCGGCGTGAGATTCGACGGCGGACCTTCATGCGCCTAGGTTTGGAGTACTAGCTCCATCCGGTAATGAGAGCCACGCGGTCCATGCTCTCCAGATCGGGGAATATTTCTACTTGAAGGTTTTCTGAGCGCAACGAAGCCGCGCTCCGCACCAGGTCGGCCTGGTCGAAACCGATTTCGATGAGCATTGCGCCGCCAGCACTTACTTGGGCGAACTGAAAGAGACGGCGGTATAGCGCGAACCCGTCAGGTCCGCCGTCGAGCGCCAGATGCGGCTCGAAATCGCGCACTTCACGCTGTAAATGCGGTATCTCGCCGGTCGGGATGTAAGGCAAGTTTGCGACCAGAAGGTCGGGCGGCGACATAGTCGCCGGTTGGAGGTCGGCAACGGCGAAGTGCACGGTCGCACCAAGCGCTTCTGCGTTTTCTCGGGCGGCCGTTACAGCTTCGGTCGATAGATCGGAAGCGACCACCCGCGCGGATGGTAGGAAGTGCGCTATGGCAACGGCGGCAGCTCCGCAGCCCGTTCCCACGTCGACGACTAGCGGGTGGTATCGAGGGTCCGGACAAAGTTTGCCGGAGCGGGCCTTTAGGCCGGCGCAGGCGAGCGCCTTTTCGACGAGAACCTCGGTGGAGGAGCGCGGCGACAGCACGCGGCGGTCGACTTTGAACTCCAGTCCCATGAATTCCCGCCTGCCCAGAATGTAGTCGACAGGCTCCCCCCGGCCGCGTCTTTTGATGAAGCTCTTGTACCGGCGGTCCTGCCGGCATGTAAGCAAAGAATGCTTGTCTACGTAGAGGTCGATCCGCTCGATGTCGAGCGCGCCTGCGAGAAGCAGGTCGGCGTCGAGAATGCAGGACTCGACGTTTGCCGTCTTAAGTCGGCGGCAACCCCACGCTCTGGCGGCGTCGCGGCGCGGACGGTCGAGCGCCGGCTCAGGCTCCGGCCAAGGCGAGCCGCTCGGCCTCGTCGGTTTCGATGAGCGCCTGGACGAGTTGGTCGATCTCTCCATCGAGAAACGCCTCGATCCCATAAAGCGTTTTGGATATGCGGTGATCGGTAACCCTATCTTGCGGGAAGTTGTAGGTGCGCATTTTGGCGCTGCGGTCACCGCCGCCAATCTGCGAGCGGCGCGAGTCCCCACGGTCGGCGTCCTGCTTTTGCCGCTCCAGGTCCAGCAGCCGCGAGCGGAGAATCGCCATTGCCTTGGCACGGTTCTTGTGCTGTGACTTTTCGTCCTGGATCGATACGATCAGTCCCGTCGGCAAATGTGTGATACGTACGGCGGAATCGGTAGTGTTGACGCTTTGACCGCCGTGTCCCGACGATCTGAACACGTCGATGCGAATGTCATCCTCGTCGATTTGCACATCGATTTCCCGGGCTTCGGGCAACACGACGACCGAGGCGGCGGAAGTGTGCAGTCGCCCCGACGATTCGGTAACGGGAACGCGCTGGACCCGGTGTACACCGCTTTCGTGCTTTAGGTGCTGATAAGCTCCGTCGCCGCGGATGGCTACTATCGCCTCTTTGACTCCACCCAGCTCGGTTAGGGTTTGATTCAGCAATTCGACCTTCCAACCCGACCGCTCGGCGTGGCGACCGTACATACGCAGGAGGTCGGCGGCGAACAGCGCGGCCTCGGTGCCACCGGTTCCGGCGCGGATTTCCATTATGACGGGGCGGTCGTCGTCGGGGTCCGTGGGGAGCATCGAGCGCCTCAGCCGGTCTTCGACCTCGATGCTTTGATTGCGCAGTTCCGGCAGCTCCGCCGCAGCGAACTCGGCCATCTCCGGGTCCGACATATCGGCGGCCAACTCGACTGCCGATTCTATATCTCCTTCGATCCGGCGAAGCTCGTTTATCAGGCGGACCCTGGACTCAAGCTCGGAATACTCCTTGCCGAACTTGGCCAGGGCACCAGGCTCTGTCGCGACCTTGGGATCGCTCAGCAGCTTGGCGAGCTCCGCGAACCGAGCTTCCATAGCTTCGTAGCGCTCGTTCATGCTCTTATCTCGAGTCCCATGTCCGCGTGTGCGGGCGCGGTTGCGAGACCCTCCGACCGCAGAACCTGCCCCATTGCAATGATGGCAACTTCAACCTGGTCGGGCGTAGGTGTTCTGGTGGTTATGGCCTGAAGCCATAGACCGGGGGCAAGCAGCAACGCGACCAGCGGATTGCCGCGATGCGCAGCCAGAAATCGTATCAACTCGAAAGCCAGGCCGGCGATAACCGGTACGAGCAGGATTCGCGAGCCTATCCGGATCGGGAGGTCAGGTCGCCCCAGCAAGGCAAAGACGAGGATCGAAAGCAGCACAACGACGAGCAGGAAGTTGGTGCCGCAACGGGGATGCGCTGCGCTGTGCCGCATCACCCGCGCCACGGTCAGCTCGTCACCGGCTTCGAGGGCGTTGACTGTCTTGTGCTCGGCCCCGTGGTATTCGAACGTCCGGCGAATGTCGGGTAAAAGGCCAATTACGGACAGATAGGCGAGAAGGATAGCGAGGCGAATCACTCCCTCAACCAGATTGCTGACGAAATCCGACTCGATTCCGGCGTCGAGAGTGCGGACTAGGAACAGCGGAACCACGAAGAAGAGCGCGATCCCGAGCACGAGGCCCAATCCGAGCGAAACCCAGATAAACCCGCCGGCTTCCGTATCGTCACCGTCCGGCTCGGCGCCGTTCGTGGGTTTTTGTTCTGGCTCAACGGAGACTTCGGCGGAAAAGGCCAGGGACTTCATTCCCAGCACGAGGATGTCCCACATAGCCGCCGCGCCGCGGAGCACCGGCACCCGTCGGAACGCGCGTGCGAGTCTGCCTGGCACGATAGGTTCAGCTTTGACCACGACGTGTCCGGCAGGATGCCGCACAGCCGTAGCCACACACTTGCGGCTACGCATCATGACGCCATCGAGCACGGCCTGCCCGCCGTACCTGATGCGCTCTTCCGTGCTGGACGATTCGGGTTGAACGGAGTCTCGCGCGCCAGTATTCGAAGTTGTCACTAGATTTTTCATGAGAAAAATGCGCCGAGGGACGTGGACGGCCCCGGTTTCAGTTGGAAAGCTAGGCGCTGGCCGACTGGGCCTTTTTCTGCAGGCGGCGGTTGAATCGCTCGACCTGCCCCTGACTGTCGACCAACCTTTGCGTGCCGGTGAAGAATGGATGGCAGTTTGAGCAGATGTCGATGCGCATCTCGGGTTTGGTGGACCTGGTAACGAAAGAGTTTCCGCACGAGCAAGTGACCACGCACTCCACGAACTTCGGGTGGATTCCCGGCTTCATGCTTTCTCCCCAAGGAACGCCGTCTATCAATAGCCGAGTTTATCACGTGGCAAGCGTCAGCCTCCTGAACGATCTTCTCCCGTCGGCGAACGATCCGAGCGCGCGAGCCAGTACAACGTCGCGATCATAAGCAGCACGAGAGCGCCGAGAGCGTACAGCTTCTCCAGTCGCTGGAAATACAGAGCCACAACGCCGAATACGGCACCGACGGCGTAATAGGCGAGAACGAGTTTCCGCGGCGAGAGCCCTGCCTTTAGCAGCCTGTGGTGGAGGTGGTCGGTATCTCGCGCATGGAACTTGCCGCCCGCGCGCAGCCTTCGCAAGATCGTCCAGGCTACCTCGAGAACGGGTATGCCAAGCACCAGCAGCGCGGTCGCGATCTTGGCTCCTCCGATGATGGCCAGGACTGCTACAAGGTATCCGAGAAGATGCGCCCCAGAGTCGCCCATGATGATGGAGGCTCTATGGAAGTTGAAGGGAAGGAACCCCAGAACGGCCCCGACAACCGCGAGACCCATAGTCGCTATGGCGTATTGCCCCAATCGGACGGAGAGCACGGCCAGCACGGCGGCGGCGACCACGGCTACCCCGCCCGCAAGTCCATCTACGCCGTCGACAAAATTCATGGCGTTCATCATTCCGATAATCCAGAACAACGTGAACGGGATCGCCACGGCCAGCGCGAGGAAGATGATTCCACCGAACGGGTTGCTGATACCGTCGATGCGTACCCCGAACGCGACGGGAATGGCGGCGGCTACCAGTTGCCCAAGGAACTTGTCGCGAGGTGACAGTCCGCGCAAGTCGTCGACCAGGGTTATCGCGACGACTGCTATGGCGCCGACGAGCAGACCGATGGTAGGCGTATCGAGCGGGCCGGCGATTATGGTTCCCAGGCGGAACGCGCCGAGGCTTGCCGGCCGGCCGGCCCCCGGGACCGCCCGGGAGTGGATTCTGCCGGGACCCGGCGCGTCGAGCCAGCCGAAACGGTGCCCGATCCATCGAGCGAGCCACGTACCCGCGAAACCGACGGGCAATGCAATCGCCAGGGCCAGCCAGTTCACGTCGGACTCGAAGCCCCTTTCGTCAAGGGTCGCGGCGCCAGCATGTAGGAAGTATATGTTTTGGCGTCGGGCCGGATAGTCGGAACTATAGCGATTAGGTGTTTTGACCCTTTTTCAACTGGAGTAATACAATTGAACCCCGTTTGGGAACGTAACGGAGGTTGCGTGCGTTCATAACGTTCGTAAAACAGGGATTCCCAGTCGCGGAACCTGGGAGTTCACAGCAAAAGCGAGGTTTCATTGCCGACACAAGTTTCTCTTGGCCCAAACGAATCGTTCGAAGCCGGTCTGCGCCGCTTTAACAAGCGGGTACAGCAGGACGGCATTTTGGCTGAAGCGCGCAGACGAAAGCATTTTGAAAAGCCTAGTGTGCGCCGAAAGAAGAAAGAAGCCGCCAGAGATCGCAAGGCACGCAGGGCCGCGCTGAAGGCTTCCAAGGCCCTGAACTCCGAATACGCGTTTTAGCCGACTCTCCATACACCGTCTTCAGGTCGGCAGCTATATCAATGCGAGATAGCACCTCATGCCCGTAGCCGACCGAATCTTCGAAGACCTCAAGCAGGCGATGCGCAACCGCGACAAGGCGCGCGTCATAGCCCTTCGCTTTATAAGAAGCGAGATCCAGAAAGCGGAAAAAGCAAGCCGCAAACCGCTGGACGACTCTGCAGTAATCCAGAACCTGGCGACTCAGGCGCGCCGTCGTCGGGAGTCGATAGAGGAGTACAAAAAGGCGAAGCGGGAGGAGCTTGTCGCCAAGGAAACAGCTGAGCTTGACATAATCCTCTCGTACATGCCCGAGCAGCTTAGCCGCGAAGAGATAGTCGACGCCGCCCGGGAGATAATCGCGGATGTCCAGGCAAGCGCTCCCAGAGACATGGGTAAGGTGATGGGGCCGCTGATGGTCCGGCTTCGAGGCAAGGCCGATGGAGCGACTTGTTCCCAAATCGTGCGTGAGCTACTGGGCGCTTAGCAACCGGGCGCAGGGTCAACGGCGGAGCTGACATCGACTTGGCGGCGCGGGTTGAAGTCTTGTCGGACACGCAGGAGCTGGTCTCCAAATCACTCGTCGAATTGATCATCGCTGTATGCAGTGCCGCAGTCGAGCGGGCCGGGATCGATCAGGATGTCGAATTTGCCTGTCTGTTGACCGACGGCCCAGCGATGCGCCGGCTCAATCGCCAGTTTCGGGCAATCGACCGCGAGACCGAAGTGCTGGCGTTTCCCATAGACGAATCGGCGCCCGGCGGCGATATCGCCATCGCCATCGACCACGCTATGGCAGCGGCGGACAGCAACGGCTCGACTATCGAAGCCGAAGTGGCCTATCTCGCTGCTCACGCGTCGCTGCACCTGCTGGGCCACGATCACCATTCAGACGAGGACTACGAGAGAATGCTCGCCGAGGAAGATGAAGTGCTAGCAATGATTGGTGTTGCGAATCCCAGGCGCTCCGAAGAGATGGCCTGACTTCCGCCCAGAGCGATGACAGAGACGCTGACGCTCAAGTCGTTCGCGAAGATCAACCTTGGCCTCGAGGTTTTGGGAAAGCGCCCAGACGGATATCACGAGCTGATATCGGTAATGCAGTCGATCAGCCTGCACGACGTTCTGACGATATCGAAATCGACCTGCATTTCCGTGGACGGCGACGTTCCGCGGGACTTGCCTGAAGGCGATCTCGTAAGACAAGCCGCCGATTTGCTCGGAGAGACTGTTGGAAGAGCGCAAGGCGCGCACCTGAATCTGCGCAAGTCGATTCCGATAGGGGCGGGTCTTGGCGGAGGAAGCTCCAACGCCGCGTGCGCGCTGCTGGGACTCAATCAGCTGTGGGAGGCGGGGATGACCGTGGACGAGCTGACGCCGCTGGCGGCGGAGCTTGGCTCCGACGTGGCGTTTTTCTTGCGGGGCGGGACGGCGCTTGCGAGGGGACGTGGCCACGAGATGTCCACGCTTCCAGAATCGCCCCGGCATGAGGTCGTGATCGCAATGCCGGAGCAGTCCCTTTCGACGGCTCGCGTCTACGGTAATGTCAGATCCCATCATTTCACGGACGGAACGGCCACGCTCGCGCTGGCGGAGGGGCTTAGCGACGGCCGGCTGTTGTATTCGCGAATCCGAAACTCGCTTCAGGCGCCAGCGGTCAAATTGCTTCCGGAGATAGAGACGCTGATCGCGGAGCTGCGACGGCTGGGGGCGAAGGCGAGCATCGTGTCGGGGAGTGGGAGCGCGTGTTTCGGGCTCTTCACTGAGTGTGAACCGGCCCAACAGGCTGCGGCTGATATGGCGACGGCGGGTTACTGGGTGAGGACGTGCGCCTTCGTCAGGGCGTGGAACGGACGGTCGCCCTTTGCAGAAACGGACGGGGCGGTCTCTTAGTTGATAAGTATTAGAATAGGGTTACCGCTGGAACGGTATCCGCGGCGACGTGGCCAAGTGGTTAAGGCAGGGGTCTGCAAAACCCTTATCGTCGGTTCGATTCCGACCGTCGCCTCCGGTCGGACTGATGTGTCCGATCCTCCAGTTTCCGAGGCCTTCACCCGATCCGGTTTCATAGCGCAAAAAGGAGCCGGCCGGGCACGCCAATTGGAGGTCTGCGGCCCGTTTTAGGCGAAGGCGAGCTCGCGTACTCGCCTCCAGATCCGTGACGCCATTCGGTCGAAGTCGTGGGTTCCGCGGACGATTGCGACGTTGTCGTCTCCGAAATGCTGATGGAGCCACGCCACCACCGAGTTGACGCTACTGACATCGGCTGGCGCGCTCGTCTTGCCGGCGTCCACCATCCTCTCGACTACGGCGCGAACCGAGTCGCGAGAGGGCTGCCGCAGACGCTCGCTTGCGACCACCGCGCCTTGTTCGATGGCAAACAGCTCGACCTCGTCCGGTCCGGCGCCATGGTCGAAAATGATCGCCCTCACTCCGGCGAGTCCTCCAGCGACCGGACTCGGGACGCTGCGAACTCTGCGAAGCTGTCTGAGAATCTTGCGAGCCACGTTTTGCTCAGCGTCGGAGGCGGCGCCGAGGAGCTCGATTGTCGCCTTGGAGCCGTGGAGCAGAAAGCTCCGTGCGGCGCGGTAATTGAGCGCGGAATCGATTTCAAACCGCCGTCTACGTGAGGGCATTCCGAATACTCGCCGGACGGTGGCGGCGAGTGACCGGGCGGCGGCAGCCGTCCTGTATGGACCCGCATAGACCCCGCCGTCGTCGGTGATCTCACTGACGCAACCGACGACGGGGTCGTCTTCGCCCCCCAACCGCACGAGCCTGGGTGGAGAGCGACGCCGAAGCTGAACATTGAACACGGGTTGGAGCTGGCGCATTCGCTCGATCTCCAGCAAGGTCGCGGAGAAGTCGGAGCCGGTGACCTCGTGATCGATGGACGCCGTGGCTTCGAGCAGTCCCTGCCAGGTTTTTCGAGCGGCTCTTGCGCCGGTGAAGTGACTGCGGACTCGACGTTGCAGCGATTTGGACTTGCCGACGTAGAGCGCGCCGCCGTCACCCCCGCGGAAGACGTACACGCCCGGAAGCGCGGGCAGATTGAGCGAAGCCCATCTGGCCAGTTCCGCCCTCCTTCGCGGCAGCCCGCGATTGTCAGCGCCGATCACGAAGTCTCGAAGGTCGGCGACGGTGGCGAGTCCGCGTTCCTTTGCCAGGCTGGTTAGGCGCCGAAAAAGCTCAGCCGCGTTTCTGGCGTCAGGCAGCGCGCGATGCGCCGCCTCGACGTTTACGTCGAAATGTGCGAGACCGGCCTGCAAGCCGAGCTGTTTGAGCTCCGGAACCAGCGCGGCCAAAAGCTCCATGGTGTCCAGCCCGTCGCCGGGGAAACGCGGACGTCTTGCCCAAATGGCCTCGTGGTTCAGAAAGGCCAGGTCGGCGGGCAGATTGTGCGACACGAGAATCGCACCGTTCGAGAATGCGGCGAACTCATCCAGGACCGACTCGACCGGCGGGGCGTCGTGAAGCTGCTCTGGCAAGATTCCCGTCAAGGACGATATGAATCGCGGCAGCCGCCGGGCCAACCTTACGAAGGACGAGTATTCGGCGGTTGGACCACTGGCGCCGAATCTGACGCCGGCGAGCTCGATGATGCGGTGACGCCCCGATCTACCGCCGTTGCTTTCGACATCGAATACGACGAACTCCGCTTCATCGATTAGCTTCCGCCCCAGGTCCCAGTTGGCGAGCGAGCAGACGCCGCAGTTGTCGATGAGAAAGCGGGCGTCGGCTCGAAGCAGGTCCGCTGCTTCCTGGACAAGCCGCCCCGGAAGCTTGCCGTGGAGCGCGAGCGAGTGCTGGACCACCGTATCCAGAGGAGCGGGTTCGCCCCGGCCGGACAGATATGTGTAGGCCGATTCCACAACGCTGCTGCGCCGACCGCCTGCGTGCTCGGACAAGTTTGGGGTTTTCATCAGCTTCGCTTCTCGTCGGGCTTCTGACCGAGCACCACCGAGCCGATGACGCTGACGGCCGCCATGATCAGTGCTCCGAGAACCACGTAGAGGAAGCTGTCGACCTGTATAGCCTCGATGAAGACATCGGCCAACCAGAACATGAGCGCACCGATCAGGAAGTGGGTAAGTCCCAAAGTAGCGAGCGTGAGCAGGCACTTGATCGGGCCGAGCATCGCGTTGAGCGCGGGGCGCACGAGTGAATTCAACGCGGCCAGGACTGCCGCGAAACCGGCGGCAGTGGACCAGTATTCGGGGGTGTCGCTTGGAGGAAGTGTTACATGCGGGTTCAAGACGGCCGAAACGAGCACGATCCCTAGAAAGCCCGAGGCCCACTGAACGAGTAACCGTCTAAGCATTTTCAGGGTACGCAGGCGATGGCATTCAATCCGGGCTACGGAGCGGGTTCTTCAGAAATTGTCTCCGGCTATTTTCGCACTTCGACGCCAGCGGACTGCTCCAGCGGCTTGATAATGGCCACCATATCGTTGGCGCCCAGACCAAACGCCTGCCCCTCCCTGGCCATAAGCTCAGCCATTTCGCCCACGAGCATTCGAATCCCAAGGTCGCGTGCCTGCGTGGTTCCCAGCGCGAGGTCCTTGGTCAGCAGGTCGAGGCTGAACTGCGCGTCAAAGTCGTTGTTGAGAATCATGGTGCCTATATTGCGTTCCATGACCTTTCCACCGGATGACGAACCCATAAGCACTTCCAAAAGCTGAGCGGGATCGATGCCGTATTTCGCTGCGGCGACGAACGCCTCGCAGCAGACGGCGAGAGTGCCGCCGAGAATAACCTGATTGGCGAGCTTGGCGGCCGATCCGCAGCCGGACGCGCCCATGTGATGGATAGTGGTCCCAAGGGTCTCGAGAATCGGCATTGCCCGCTCGAAGTCGGCCAGATCGCCTCCGACCATGATTGCAAGCGTTGCCGCTTGGGCGCCCGTTGGGCCGCCGCTTATGGGCGCGTCCAGATATCCGATTCCCCGCGATTTGGCGGCATCGTAAATGCGGCGCGAAGTGTCAGGTCCGTTGGTGCTGAAGTCGAGAATCAGCGAACCGGGCGGAGCAGATTCGACCACGCCGCCGTCGCCGAGGAATACGTCCTCGCAAACATCGGGCGTCAGCAGACACGCCATCGTCACGTCGCAGGCCGCCGCAAGCTCGGCGGGCGACGCGGCGCGCTCGGCCCCACCGGCGATCAGGTCGTCGGCCTTCGAGGCCGTGCGGTTGTAGACGACGACTTGGTAGCCGGCGGCCAGGAGATTGGCGGCCATAGGAAAGCCCATATGTCCCAGACCGATAAATCCAACTTTCATATGTTCAAACCTCCGAATTCGAGAGAGTAGATCAGAAGCGAGTGCGGAAAATGGCGTGGCGGCTGCAATTCGCAGCGCGCAAGATTGTGGGCAATCCTCGGCCTGTCAGACCGCCGCCTTGCCGCTCGGTCGGGACATCTCCACCGATCCCGCTCCGAAGGCCTCTTCAAGCCGGGCTGCAAGCTGGCCGCTGGCGGCAACGCGGCGACGCCAGCGCAATCTCGTATTTTCTCCGCCGCCTTTGACCAATAGCTGCAATTCAGTCTCGCCCGGGAATCCGGCAGACGTTTGGTCCAAGGCCTCGAGCAGTTTTGCGTCACGGTCGAAATCGCCGGTCTTGTTAAGCGTGACGATAACGGCGTCGACCGCCGCAGACCCGTTTGTCCCGCCATTTTGGAGGGGAGTATCGTCGGGAGGTGGCTGGGCGGGGGGCACCGAACTGTCGGGCGCTTGGACCGGAGGTTCGGGCGCGGGGGCGCTGATCCTGGACTCGGCAGCTTGCGGCGGCGCGGTTTCGTAAGGTTGAGGCTCCGCTGAGCCGTTGGCGCTGTAGTCGATCGAAAACTCTCGAATCAAGCCACCGTTGCCGACCAACAATCTGGATTCGCGGTCATCCGCTTCGATCTCGCCGGAAGCTATGACGACGTTGCCATCGACGATGTGCTCGCGGTGGGTTTGGAAGGCACGCGGGAAAACGGTCACCCCAATCGAGCCGTCGGGCGCCTCCAAGGTGAACGAGGCCATCTCCGCCCCCTTACGCGTTGTGAAAACCCGGATGCTTCCGACCTGACCGCCGAGCGTGACTCCGGTCTGGCCGTTGTGAGCTTCGCCGATCTCGCCGGGCGAGAACGAAATGGCCCTTCGCAAATCTCCCCAAACGCGGTCGATCTCGCCGCGCGTGAATGCGAATCCGAGCAACTCGATCTCCCAGAGCCGCTTACGGGCTTCGGAGGCGGGTTCGACTTTGGGGAGGGGCGGCGGCTCGGCTTTTCCTACCAGCAGCGAGTCGAACAACGTGGCGTGGCCGAGCAGTCCCTCGCGTTCGAGTCTGTTAGCCCGCTCCATAGTCGGCCCCAGAGCGCTGAGTAGAGAGTTGCGTTCGCCCAGCTCGTCGAACGCACCGGCTTTTATGAGGCTTTCCAAGGCCCTTCTATTGAGAGTGCGTAGATCGACGCGCTCGCAGAAGTCTTGCAGCGAAGCGAACAGGCCGTCGCGCCGTGCGGCGACGATGCTCTCTATCGCCCCCCGTCCGACGTTCTTTACGGCGGTGAGTCCGTAGACGATGGCCCGTCCGTCAATGCGGAAGTCAACTTCGCTGCGTGAGATCGAGGGTGGGACCACCTCGATACCGAAGTCCACGCATTCGGCTACCGCGGCGGCCAGCTTGCCCGCGTCGCCGCTGGCAGTGATGAAAAGCGAGGCCATGTATTCGACGGGATAGTTTGTCTTGAGATAGGCGGTCCAGTACGCCACGGTGCCGTAGAAGAAGGCGTGGGCCTTGTTGAATCCGTAACCGCCGAACGGCTCGACCAGGTCGTATATGCGGCGGGCGGTGTCAAGGTTGATTCCGTTGGCGACGGCACCATCGATGAACTTCTCGCGCTGGATCCTCAACTCGGCGGGAATCTTCTTCCCCATCGCCTTGCGCATAACGTCGATTTCCGGCCACGTATATCCGGCCAGATCACGCGCGGCGACCAGCACCTGATCCTGATATACCATCACGCCGTGGGACTCGCGCAGGATCGGCTCCAGCTTTGGATGAAGATACCTGACCTTGGAGGGGTCCCTTTTGGCCTCGATGAACGACTCGATGTTGGCCATCGGACCGGGGCGGTAAAGGGAGACCATTGCGGCGAGGTCGTCGACAGAGGTAGGTCTGAGCTGGGTGAGATATCTGGTCATTCCGCTGCTTTCGAGCTGAAACAACCCGACCGTCCGTCCGCTGGAAAGCAGCTCGAACGTCTTGTCGTCGTCGAATGGGATGCCGGCCGGTTCCAGGTCGATACCCTGGCTTTCGCGGACGAAGTCGAGCGCGGTCGAGATCGTCCGGAAGGTCGCCAGTCCGAGGAAATCCATCCGCATGAACCCGATTTGCTCAAGCGTTCCGAACTTGAATTGGGCGACCGGATCGCCGCTCGTGCCGGACCGCATAAGCGGCACGTGCTCGACGATGGGGACATTGGCGACGACGACGCCGGCGGCGTGCACCGACGCATTTCGCGCGACGCCCTCGAGCTGCTGGGCGGTGTCGATCAGCTTTTTGATCGAGTCGTCCGACTCATAGCGGTCTCGGAGGGGTGCTACGACTTCAAGTGCGCGCCGGATGTCGAACGGGTCAACCGCGCTGAAGGGGATCGCCTTGGCGATCTCATCGACCGTGTCGTAGGGCATGTTGAGCGCACGGCCGACGTCGCGAATCGCCTGCCGGGCGGCCATTGTTCCGAACGTCGCTATCTGCGCTACGTTGTCGCGGCCGTATTTCTGGGCGACGTAGTCGATGACCTGATCCCGCCCGTCGTCAGGGAAGTCCATGTCGATGTCGGGCGGCTGCCCACGGCGGCCCTCATTGAGAAACCGCTCGAACGGAATGTTGCGCTCCAGCGGATCGATGTCGGATATGTAAAGCGCGTAGGCCACGAGGCTGCCGCCGACTGACCCGCGCGGGCCGGCGAGCATGTTGCGCCCGCGGGCGAACCTGAAGATGTCGGCATGAATAAGGAAGTAGGCGGAGAATCCCAGGTCCCGGATGATGCCAAGCTCGCGCTCGAGCCTTGCGGTGTAGCGCTCGTCGTCGGTTGAAATGCGTTCGCGGAGTCCTGCAAACGCGGTTTTCCGCAAATGCGAGTCTTCCGTTTCGCCGGCGGGGATCTCGATTTCAGGCAGCGAAATCCGCCCGAAGTCGAGGTCGAGGTTGCAGCGGTCGGCGATTACGAGCGTGTTGAGGGCGGCTTCCGGATAATCGGCGAACGCTTCGATCATCTCCTCAGGCCCGCGCAGGTGGTAGGCGCCCTCCATCCTCATGCGGTTGGGAGAGTCCATGGTCGAGTTGGTGCCGATGCACAACAGAACTTCGTGGGCGTAGGAGTCTTCTTCGCGCAGGTAGTGAACGTCGTTGGTTCCGACGAGGCCTACTCCCAGGTCACGCGCGACATCCGCGAGCGTCCGGTTCAAATCGGCTTGATTCGGCCTGAGATGGTTTTGTATCTCAATGAAATAGTTGTCCTTGCCGAAGACCTCCGCATACCAGGCGGCCCGTTCGCGGGCGTCATCGGGGTTACCGTCGAGGACTGCGCGAGGCACTTCACCCGATTCGCAGCCTGACAGGCAAATGAGGCCTCGGGAGTGCTCGGCCAGCAATTCCCGATCGATCCTGGGGCGGTAGTAGAAGCCTTCAAGCTGAGCCTTGGTGGCAAGCTGCAAGAGATTGCGATATCCGGCCTCGCTGGCGGCCAGCACCGTGAGGTGCCGGGAAGACATATCGAGTTTGCGGTCGCGGTCGTGGCGGGTGCGGGAGGCGACGTAGAACTCGCATCCGACTATCGGCTTTACGCCCTCGTCGCGCGCCGCCATGTAGAAGTCCATCGCGCCGTGCATAGCGCCGTGGTCGGTGATCGCGATGGAATCCATCCCCAATTCTTTGGTCCGGCGTATGAGGTCGGGGATCTTGCACAGCCCATCCAGGAGACTGAACTCGCTGTGAACGTGAAGGTGGGCGAAGCTCTGGGCATGGACGCTAGACATCAGCCTGATTCTAGGTCGCGGGACTGTCGTAAACAAACGGTCGGGGCGGCTGATCGAAGACTAAAATCGCCGGTTTCATCCAGAGTAGGCGGCGTGATTGAGGTAGGCGATTACCTGACAGAATTGCCGGGGAGCAACTTGGCGGTTGAATACGCTGACCAGTGGGTCGAGGCGGGCTATCATAGGCCGCAACGGGGCCGTTGACCGGCATGTCTGGAGTTGTATATCCAGTGAGTGGCGAGGGGTAGTTTGGACGGGACATTCATCCTAATTCTGGCGGTCATTGCGATCGCGGTGATTCTGCTGCCCCGAATCCTGCCGCCGCGCGGTCCCACCTGCAATCGATGCGACGGCACAGGCTTTGTAAACGAACGATGGCCGGACCCATCGCAACCGGGCGGCTGGCACGAACTCGAAGGCAAGTGCCCGAAGTGCAAGGGCAAGGGCAAGCTTAGGTCGTGATCGGCAAGCAGGCTGGCGGAAGCGATTAGCCTCCGGGCGTCCTAATCACGGATCCGATTTTCGTCGGCCTCGACGCCGGCACCAGCTCGGTAAAGGCATCGGCCTATACCACGACGGGTCGATCGATCGCTGCGAGGACGGCCGATCTCAATCTCCTTCAGCCTGAGTCGGGCGCGGCCGAGCAAGACCCCGATGAGCTCTTTGATCAGGCCCTAGCCTGTCTGGCAGGCTGCGTCAGCGACGTTCGGGACGCGGGGTATTCCGAAATCGCCGCTGTCTCAGTTAGCTCGATTCTGGGTTCAGTCATTCCGCTCTCTGCGGACGGGTCGCCGTTGGGAAACGCATTGACCTGGGCCGACCTGCGCTGCTCGACGGACGCCCGGGACGCGAAATCGGCACTCGACGAGGACGACCTGTATCGGGACACGGGGTGCCAGATCCACTCGTTCTATGTCGGCCCCAAGATCGCCTGGCTGCGCCGCTGCCGATCTTCGGTCTTCCAGGAGGCCGCGCACTTCGTTCCGACAAAGGCATACCTGGTCAAGGGCCTGACCGGGGAATTGCTGATCGACCGTTCGGTCGCTTCGGGTTCAGGTCTGCTGATGCTGGACGATCCGATCTGGAATACCGACTGGGGCGAGTATCTGGACATGGAGTCCGCAAGGCTTGGCGAGGTTGTCGAACCCTTCACGACGCTGAAGCTTCTTCCGGAAATCAGCCGGGGCATTGGGCTGCCTGTCGGCACGCCGCTCATTATCGGCGGGTCTGACGGCACACTGTCGAGCCTGGGCGTGGGAGCCTTGCAACCGGGTCAATATGCAGCGATGCTGGCAACAAGCGGGGCGTTTCGGACGGTGAGGCGGCAACATGCCCTGCATCCCCAAAACAAGACGTGGGCCTACTACCTGGCCGATGGGCTATGGGTGTGCGGCACGGCGGTCAGCAGCGGCGGGATCGCGTATCGATGGGTACGGGATACATTTTTCGGCGGTGAAGCTTCGGAGCTGACGGCTTCGGGAGGCGACGGTTACGACGTGGTGAACGCTGCGGCGGCGTCGGTTCCGCGAGGGGCGGGAGGTCTGCTTGTGCTTCCGTATCTTTCGGGCGAGCGGTCGCCGAACTGGAACGTCGATGCGCGCGGGATACTGGCGGGACTGAACCTGAGTCACGATCGACGGCATATCGCGCGGGCGGTGATGGAGGGGATATCGATTCACTTCGCGCAGGCGGCCGCCGCGCTTATGGAAGTGTGCGGCCCGCCAACCGAAATCAGAGCGACGGGCGGCTTCCGCAAGTCGGACCTCTGGACCCAGATAATGGCGGAGGCGCTTGGCCACAAACTGTCACTGCCACCCAACGTGGACGCGTCTTGCCTGGGGGCAGCGCTGCTCGCGATGCGCGCAAGCGGGGTCTTCGGATCGCTTTTCGACGCGGCCAAACTCGTTCCGATCGAAGGCGAGGTCGTTCCCGATCCGGCAGGTGTGAAACAATACGCGGACCTGTCTGATCTCCACCAAAGGGTCTACGAATCATTGCGTCCAGATTTCGG
>JAPOVO010000282.1 GCA_026708165.1 Chloroflexota bacterium
CGAGCAGCGCCACCACCACCTCGCCGTCGTCCGCGGACTGTTCGCGGCGGACCACCACCAGGTCGCCGTCCAGGATGTGGTCCTCGATCATGCTGTCGCCCTGCACGCGAAGCGCAAAGTGTTCGCTCCCACCCAGCATGGCTTGAGGCACCTCGATGCGGTCCTCGTATTCCTCGAACGCCAGAATCGGCTCGCCGGCGGCGATGGTGCCAATCACGGCGGTCGTATACGACTGTCCGGCCTGCGGCGTTTCGTCTTTCAGGGTGATGCCGAAGGCGGACCCGGTTCTGCTGATGAACCCCTTTGCCTGAAGAGCATCCAGATGCTGCTGGATGGTTGCCGGTGCAAGTCCCAGCACGCCGCCCAGTTCGCGCACGCTCGGACTGTAGCCGTTCTCTTCGATCAACGTGCGGATGGTCTCGATGACTTGGCGCTGCTTACGGGTCAGGAAACGAGCCACTTTGCATTACCCTTCAAACACAATGTCACACGAGCAAAAGCTACCAAACAAGTACCGAACAAGTCAAATGGGATCCGGCACCGATAGTTCTATCTGCAATCCTGGGCCTGCAAGACTGCGGAAACACCGAGTCGGCCTGCGGCTGGGAGCGGACCGCAACTTTAGGTTCTAATCGATTGCCGTAATCGACGTTCGGTCTTGCGAGCTCAGACGCGTCGACATCGCTTGAGGAGTATCCAGGTGGAAGAGTACGAAGAATTGAAGCCCGGAGTGCGCGAAAGCCTGCCCGAAGTGGAACAGATATCTGATCCCGACCTGCGCGAACGAGTCGTCGCGGCGTGGGCTATGGCGCTGTCGGAGACGGAGTTCACCAGCATCGACCAGATCCGCCCGTCGGGCAATCCCGATTCCCCCGCCCTGAAGCGCGGAACCCAGGCCGATCACTTACGCGGCGTGGCGCGGATTGCGCTTGCAATGGCCGATTCGCTGGAGAGCATCGTCGGGTCGATCGGCTTCGACCGGGACCTGCTTATAGCCTCGGCCCTGTGTCACGACATCGGCAAGCCTTTCGAGTTCAGTCCCGAAAACCAGAAGCGCTGGAGCGCCAACCCTCGAGCGTCGGGATTCCCGGCCATGCGTCATCCCGTCTACGGTGCCCACATCGCGATCTCGGCGGGGTTGCCCGAAGCGGTCTGCCACGCGGCGGGCGGACACTCGGGCGAAGGCGAGCTGATCGTCCGCAGCCTCGAGAACACAATCGTGCATCATGCCGACCACGCCTTCTGGCGTATTCTGACCAGCGCGGGAATGCTGGAAGACTAGGCCGAGTCAAAACCCGATCTATAACCGGAGGAATCATGACCGCTGAAGAGAGATTGAAAGCATTGGGAATTGAGCTCGAAGAGGGGCCTTCCCCGATGGGCTCCTACGTGCCGGCTGTTCGGACAGGGAATCTTCTGTATTTGTCGGGCCTCGGTCCGCGAACGCCCGACGGCCCGGACTGGAAGGGCAAGGTGGGCGGCGATCTTACCGTCGAGGAAGGGGCGCAGGCCGCGCGAGACGTGGGGACCGCGGTGCTGGCGCGCATCAGGTCCGAGCTTGGGAGCCTGGATAGAGTCTCCCGCGTCGTAAAGGTCCTCGGTTTCGTGGCCAGTGCTCCAGGATTCGGCCAGCAGCCCACCGTCATGAACGGGTTCTCCGACCTGATGCTCGACGTGTTCGGAGATGCCGGACGCCACGCCAGATCGGCCATCGGGGTAAACGAGTTGCCCTACAACATACCGGTCGAGGTCGAGCTGGTGCTGGAAATCAAATAGCGTCCGCGGCCCTGAAACGCCGCTGCCGTCGCATTCGGTTCAATTCGCACGCGCGGACAGTCGGACGCGGAAAGTGGCTGAGGGTCGGAACACGTTAAGTGCTCCGACCCTCTTCAACGCCAGACAGCAGATCCGGCGCGGTTCGTTCCCTACAAAGGATTTAATCGGCTAGTGCTCGATCTCCTCCGTTAGGGATGCGCCGAACCTGCTGCCATAAGTATCAGACATGCAGCATCACCTCCTTTCTTGCTGGTCAAGCTATCACGCACGATCTGACGGGTCAATGCTCGGTGCTTCGATTCTCGGTCCTCCCCGTGCATGGCGACATGCTTGGCTGGAAAGCCGCGCGCGCCGAACTGGAAGGCGCAGGGCCAACACGTGCCGCCGCGCACCGCGGCATCCGATACTCCCCCCGTATTCAACAACTCCCCTGACCCTGGGCATGTCCGCGCTAATCTTCGATCAATGAACGCCCAAGCGAACCACATACCGTCGCGCGCCAGCGTCCCAGCCAAAAGCGATCAGGCAGTGCCCCAGGCCGTGCGCCGCCTGCGGCAAATCGCAACCAGTTCGCCCGTGCTTCTGGCTGTCATCGCGCTTGTTGGCGCGGCCTTTCGGTTGATCGGAGTCAATTGGGACCAGCTTCACCATCTGCATCCCGACGAACGCTTCCTGACAATGGTCGGAACCAGGCTCGATCTCCCCCACTCTCTCGCTCAGTACCTCGACCCAGGCACGTCTCCGCTCAGCCCCTACCTCCTCCCCGACATTTCGTTTTTCGTATACGGCACCTTCCCGCTGTTCCTGGTTCGCGCCGTCGCCGAGTTCACGGGCGGGACCGGGTACGACGGCTTTCACCTGACGGGCCGCGCTGCCTCGGCGCTGTTCGATACCGGGACCATCCTCATGGTCTTCCTGATCGGGCGGCGGATTTTCGACAAGCGAGTCGCTGTCCTGGCTGCTTTCCTCTACGCATTCGCCGTGCTCGGCATTCAGCTCTCGCACTTCTTCGCCGTCGACACGTTCTCAACGTTCTTCGCCACGGCGGCGATATATCTGACGGTCAAGTCGCTTGATGAGAAACGCTGGTACCAGTTTGCCGGTCTGGGACTTGTCATAGGGCTGGGGCTGGCGAGCAAGCTCAGCACGGGCCTGATTGTGCCCTTCGTTGCGGCATACCTGGCTTGGCGTATCTATGCGCGCCGAAGCGAGACCCGTCCCGGCGCGCCCGGGTCGCGACGATGGTTCGCCTACGGCCAGTGGCCGGCGTGGGCAAAAGATTGCCTCGGCGTCGTCGGTAGCTTCGCCCTCGCCGCGCTGACTTTCCGAGTCGCGCAGCCCTACGCGTTCGAAGGGGCCAATCCGCTCGATTTCCGGCTCGCTCAGCCGTTTCTCAACGCGGTCAATCAGCAGCGCGCCATTCAGGAAGGGATATACGACTGGCCGCCGGGCATTCAGTGGGCCGGCACGACGCCCTACCTGTTCCCCCTCAAAAACATGGTCGTCTGGGGGCTGGGCCCGGCGCTAGGTCTGATCTCGATTGCGGCGTTCACGCTCGCCGTTGTTCGGATATTCATGAAGAGGAACCTGGAGCTGATTCTCCCCCTGGGCTGGGCCGCGCTCAACTTCGTCTACTTCGGCGCGCTGGTCCTCAAGACTATGCGGTACTTTCACTCCATCTACCCCATGGCCGCGCTCCTCTCGGGATGGATGCTCGTATTCTTTTGGGACAGGCGTCGCACGTTCCGAATACCAGGTCTCACTCCCTCTCCCTTGATCGGAGAGGGCGGGGGTGAGGGTGATCGGACCTTGTCGGCATGGTTCCTCCCCGGTGTTCTGGCCGCCGTCGTCCTCGGTGGGACTCTGGTTTGGGCGGTGGCGTTCCACCAGATCTATGCCTCGCCCGTAACGCGAGTCCAAGCCAGCGAGTGGATCTTCGCTAACGTCTCCCCAGGCTCAACCATAACCGTCGAACACTGGGACGACCGGCTCCCGCTGCGCATCCCGAACCGGAACCCCAACGCCTACAACTACGCCGAGTTGCCGCTTTACGACGACGAAACGCCCAAGAAGCGGGAAAAGCTGATTCAGGGTCTCGAAGCCGCCGACTACCTCGTACTCAGCAGCGACCGTCTCGCCGGGAGCATTCCGCGAATGCCGGTGCGCTACCCGCTGGCGAATCGCTACTACGAATCGCTCTTCTCCGGCGAGCTTGGTTTCCGGCAGGTCGCCGCGTTTACGAGTTATCCATCGCTGTTCGGGATCGAGATAGTCGACGACTGGGCGGAGGAAGCATTCTCGGTCTACGACCATCCCAGGGTTCGCATCTTCCAGAAGACCGATCAATACGATTCCTCGGACATGCGGTCGATTCTAGGATCGGTCGACCTGTCCACCGCTACGCGCATCCTTCCCAAGAACGCCACGCCGCTGACCTTGATGTTCGACGGCGCGGACCGGAAGCGTGTCCGCGAATCAGGCACGTTTCGGGATATCTACGCCTCTCCGTCGGGGACGGCGGAATACCCGGTCGTGGCTTGGTTCGGATTCGTATTGATCGCGGGATTGGCCGCTTGGCCGGTTACGAGGCTTGCCTTTCGCGCGCTGCCCGATTCGGGATATATGCTGGCCAAGCCGTTCGGAGTCCTGCTCGCGGTGTATCCGGCCTGGCTCTTCGCGAGCCTCCGCTGGTGGAGCTTCAATAAGACGGCCATTGCCGTCTCGACGCTCATCCTCGTGCTGGCTGGGACGGCGGTTGCGCTGTCGACCCGGCGGCCCATCTGGCGCGACCTTCGCAGGAATTGGCCGGTTGTGGCGGCGGGCGAGGCGCTGTTCCTCCTGGCGTTCGCATTTCTATACGCAGTGCGAATACGCAATCCCGACCTGTGGCACACGGCGTTCGGCGGCGAAAAGCCCATGGACTTCGCTCACCTCAACGCGGTGATCAGGAGCGATTTCTTTCCGCCCTACGACCCCTGGTGGGCCGGCGGATATATCAATTACTACTACTTCGGCCAGGTCTTCACCGGCGCGATTGCGAAGCTGCTGGGGATAGTGCCGGCGGTCGCATACAACCTCGCGTTGCCCACCATGTTCGCGCTGGCGGTCGGCGTCGTGTTCTCGTTCGGGTTCAACGCTTGGCATTCGTTCAAACGGCGTATGGCTGGGGCAATCGGCGTGGGACTGCTCGCCATCGCCCATACTCTCCTGTTCGGCAACCTCGATGCCATAGTCCAGCTCGTCCAGATAACCGCTCGAAACCTCGGTGAGCCAGGCTCGCCGCTGGCCGTAATCATCAATCTCCCCGGCGCCGTCATCGACGGCACGCTCGCGGCGGAGTTCGATTTCTGGCGAAGTACGCGGGTAATCGAGGCGACCGTCAACGAGTTCCCGTACTTCACGTTCCTCTACGGCGATCTCCATCCGCACCTGATCGACTTGGCTTGGACCGCCGTGACGGCAACCGGAGCGCTCGCATTGATACTCGTCAGACCCTCCGCGCGGCTCTTCGCGGCGGGAGTTTCGATTCGACGGCGCGCCGCGTTTTTTCTTCATGGTGGAGATGTTCCGCCGTTTATTGGAATTGCTATAGCTCTCGGCGTTCACAGGGTCGTTAACACCTGGGACTTTCCCACCTATCTCGTGATCGCCGTGCTGGCGTTGTCCTATTCGTTTTGGCGGGCGGCGCGCAGGCTGAGTCTCACCATGGTCTGGATGGCCGCCTTGGCTGCCGCTGCTCTTGTTGCGCTGAGCTACGCCCCGTTCTTTCCGTTCCACCAGAGCTTCGGCGTGTTTTTTGGAGGCATAGTCGAGACTCCCCAGACCACCCCCCTCGGGGGCTATCTCGCCATGTTCGGGGCCTTGCTTTTGACCTTGATCCCGTTCGCCATGCTTCAGCTTGCCCCCGACCGGCTGCGAAGCTGGTATACCGCTGCGCTGAAGATTGTCATCATCCGACCCAGTCGGCTAGTCCGGTTCCTGCGTCTGGCGGGACGTCTCTCACGGAGACCGTCGGCTCTTCCGCTCTGGACTCTGGTGTTTCTGGGAGCCGCTGTCCTGTTCGTCGCGACGGTCGATGAGCCGTGGTCGGCGCGGGTCTTCCAGATTGCCGCCATGGTTTTGGTTCTGGCCGCCGCCATACGTGTTCGCGATCGACCGCTGAAGTTCATACCCTTGGCGCTGACGCTCGGGGGATTATTGCTGACGGCTCTTCCCGAATGGGTTGCCGTGGAAGGCGATATCGGACGTCTGAATACTGTATTCAAGACCTACTTCCAGGCATGGTTCTTGTTCGGCTTGGCGGCTGCCCTGGCGCTTCCACAATTGCTGCCGCTGATCTGGCGCAAAATGGGCGGGTGGCTGGAACCCTTCAGATACGCGCTGACAATCGCAATCGTCGCCGCGGTCGTCGGAACGGCCCTCTATCCGTTTGCCGCCTCGCAGGCAAAGCTCGGAGGCCGGCTGAACGAAACGGAGCCAACCCTTGACGGTCTCGCATACATGGACGGCGCCGTAATTCACGATCAGGGACGGGAAATCCACCTCAAATATGACAAGCAGGCCACGGACTGGCTGCTCCAGAACGTCGAAGGCCGACCTGTGGTGCTCGAAGCGACGGTCGATGTCTACCGATGGGGATCCCGGGTGTCGGTCATAACCGGCCTGCCCACGGTGGTTGGCTGGGACTGGCACGAAAAGCAGCAGCGCTGGGCTTACGTTCATCAGGTCGACCGGCGCCGCCGCGACGTGGAAACCGCCTACGGCACGACCGACGTTGCGGAGTTGATGACGATTCTCTCACGATATGACGTGGAGCTTATATACGTGGGCGCGCTTGAGCGCGCCTACTACCCGCCGGAAGGGATTGCCAAATTCGACCGGCTGGTCGGAGACCGCCTCACGCTGATCTACGAGAATCCTGAGACCAAGGTCTATCGTGCGATCGCCAAAGACGTAACGGTTGGACCTGCGGGTTAGCGGCGGCTGCCATGAGATTCGACTCTATTTGAGGCGCTTGTGTTAGACACCCTGCTCTGGCTGCTGGCTTTGCTCGCGGCAAGTTTCGTCGGCGTTCCCCTGTCGATGTTCCTGTTCCGGCGTTTGCCCTCGGCCGGATCGTTTCTGGTCAAGCCCTTGGGCGTTCTGGTGGTCGGCTATCTGGCGTGGCTGCTCCTCTTTACCGGATTGTTCACCAACGGCCGCGTTTATCAAACGGCAGTCTTGTTCGCGGCTATCGCTGCCTCCGCCGCCATTCTGATACTGCGTCCGGAGCTTGCCCGCGCGGTCCGGGCGCAGTTGCCCCAGATCGCGGTCGGCGAAGCGATCTTTGCGGCGGCATTCATTGCTTTCGCCATCTTCCGCGCGCGAAATCCCGACATCGCCGCGACCGAGAAACCGATGGAGTTCGCGCTGCTAAACGGCATTCTGCGGAGCGAGTCGTTTCCTCCCGCCGACCCGTGGCTGTCGGGATTCAGCATCAACTACTACTACTTCGGCTACAGCATCGCGGCTACGTTTACGGCCATCACCGCCACCGCCTCCGCGGTCGGATTCAATCTCGCGCTCGCGGCGACGTTCGCGCTCACGTTCCTTGGAATGCTCTCGCTCGGCTACGACGTCACCGGGCTTGTTGGCGGAGCGGTCTCCCGTGCGAAATGGGCATTCGGCGCGCTGACCGCGATTCTCGCAACCGTTGGCGGGAACCTCTATGCGGTCAACTTCTTCTTCGGCGAGCGGAACCGCAATCCCGACTTCTGGCACGGCATCGGATGGAACGCCAGCCGTGCGGTCCAGGTGGAGGACGCCAACGGGCTGGTCGACTACGCCATCACCGAGTTTCCGGCCTTCTCTTTCCTGCTCGGCGACCTGCATCCCCACGTTATGTCCTTGCCCTTCTCGATAGTTTCGATCGCGCTGGCGGTGGTCTGGTTCTTGACCTGGTCACGGACCGATGGGGCCCGCCGCGATTCCTGGTTGCAGGCGGTAATCTCGGGGTGGCTGCTTGGATCGTTGTACGCGTTGAACGCGTGGGACTTTCCGGTGTTCTTCGCCCTTACGGCTCTCGCGGGAATCGCCGCGCTCCTCAACCCCGGCCGGCCGAGAACGGCCAGAAACATGCTGGCGTTCGCCAGTCGCCTCGCCGTAGCCGTGATCGTTGGCGTCGCGGCCTTTCTGCCCTTCCATCTAAATTTCGATCCGTTCGCGTTCGGTCTGGGATTCGTGACCGTTCGGACCGAAATCGGGGACTTCCTCACCGTCTACGGGCTGTGGACGCTATTGGCCCTCGCCGTCATCTTCATCCATCTGGTGCGCCGCCGCGACAGCGGTCGGTTGCTGCTGGTTGTAATCGGCTTGTGGATAGCTCTGGGCTTGGTAGGCGGCTGGGACCGTTGGACGTTGCTGCTGTGCCTGCTAATCGTCGCTGGCATGGCTCTGGCATTCAGCCGCAAGAGCCAGGAAGCGGGAGAACGAATTATCCAGCTTCTCTATTTCGCGGGGTTCGGTCTGGCGGCGATTCCGGAGCTGATCTTTGTGCGCGACTTCTTCGGCCCTCCCTTCCAGCGCATGAATACCGTGTTCAAGATCTACTATCAGGCCTGGCCGGTACTGGCTGTCGCCTCCGGTCCTGCAATCTATGTGATTTTCCGAGAGCTGGCTAAGCTTGAGAATAAGCGTCGCTTGGCCACGGAGGTGGCGTTTTCAGTAGTCTTGGCCGCGTTTGTATTCGTAGCCATGTCCTACTCGGCAATCACGGGCAAAGCTCGTATACAGCACCAACCGCCGCGGCCTACTCTGGACGGACTCGATTTCGTCCGGCGTCAAAACCCCGAGGAGCTCTTGGCGATAGAGTGGTTGAAGTCGAATGTACCTGCCGGCTCGGCGATACTGGAGGCGCCCGGAAACGGTTACGGCGACTCGGGCCGCATCTCGGCGTGGTCCGGTATTCCCACGGTCATTGGTTGGCGTCAGCACCAGCTGCTTTGGCGGAAAAGCGACCCGGAGGTCCACTATCGGACCTTCGACGTGGATTCGCTATATCGGGGGGGCATATGGGACTGGGCGCTGTCGGACCTTCAGCATTACGGCGTAAGCCATGTATACGTCGGCCGGCTGGAGCGTGAAATATATGGTCCCGATGTCGATGACGCTTTTTGGTGGATGACCGTCGCATACGAAATCCCCGGCCACGTAACCATCTATAAGGTTCCGGGAACATGAAACCCAACACGCGGTCGGCTTGACGGGCAACGAAGCCCATGAGCTTGCATCCACGCAGTCTGATCGGCAATCGGGTTCCTCTATGACGCGGTCGCTGCAAATTCCGCTTTTCGGAGGGCGGCAGATCGCTCTGGCGCCGTGGGAGGCCGTCTTCTTCGGTCTGCTGCTGGTCCTGCTCTTCTTGACCCGCTATCTCGACCTCGGTTCCCGTGCCTATCACCATGACGAAAGCGTTCACGCCAAGACCATGTGGGACATGGCGCGCGGCATCAAGTACGTCTACGAACCCGTCTACCACGGCCCGTTCCAGTACTTCGCCTCGGCTGCCCTCTTCTGGCTCTTCGAAGGCAACGACGTAACCGGACGGATCATTCCCGCTGCCTTCGGAGTGGGCGTCGTGCTCGTCATCCCCTTGCTCTGGCGCAAGGAGCTTGGGAAATACGGCACCGCCATCACCATGCTGGCCCTCACCGTCTCAACGGGATTCATTTACTTTTCGCGCTTCGCGCGCAACGACATCTACGTTGCGTTCTGGACGCTCCTGATCTTCGGATCGCTGGTCCGCTACCTGGATAAACCCAGCCCGCGGTGGATATTGCTGGCCGGACTCGCCATGGGCGGTTCCTTCGTCACGAAGGAAAACACGTTCATCACGGGCTTCATCTTCGTCAGCTTTATCGCTCTGCTCGCGGCCTGGACGTACCTGAGTCCACGTCTGTCAGGGGACGATTCAGCGGAGATGCGCAAGCTGCGCGCGGCGTTTCGCGCGCTTCGCGCCGACCCGGAGGCCATCGCCTACGGACTGGTGATATTCCTGGCTGTCGCCGTCTTATTCATGAGTTCGTTCTTTACGAATCCGCCCGGAATCCGCACGGCGTTCGTGGAGGCATTCACGATATGGCGTGATATTCATGGGACCCAGCGCGTCAACCAGCCCTGGTTCTTTTACCTGATGTTCCTGGCCGTGTACGAGGCTTTCGCGGCTGTCTTCGCGCTGGCCGCCCTCTGGCGAATCGTCCGCAGGCCGAGCGTCTTTACGATAATGCTGCTGTACTGGGCCGCCGCGTCCATCTTCATCTATTCGGTGGCGGGCGAAAAAGCGGCTTGGCTCGCGCTCCATCCCGTACTTCCGGTCATCCTCATCGCGGGCTGGTTCGCGGGCAAGAAGCTCGAAGAAGTCCGCCGCCGAGGCGTGTTCTGGGCGCTCGCGGTTGTCTGCATGTTGCTGCTGGGCTGGACGGCACGGCATTCGATTCCAACCGCGTTTGTCTACGGAGACATACCAAGGGACTTCGTCGTCTACACCCAGACGTCAAGAGACGTGCTCGAAGCTATGGAGATCATGGAGGAAGCCGGCAGACGGACCGGTGAGGGTCGGAACATCCCCATATATGTGGAAAAGGAAGCACACTGGCCCTATGCGTGGTATTTGCGAGAATGGAACGCGGTGGCCTTCGGCCCGGAGGTGGAAGAACCTCCGGAGCAGCCGATCGTGCTGCTGAGCCGGCAGACCGCCAACAAAATCGGAGTGGAGTTCGTCGATTACGTGGGAGTCCAATTTAAGCTGCGTGAGTGGTTCCCGGAGGGCGTATATAAATCGTGGAGCTGGGGATCGCTCGTTGACCTGTTCAGGGACCGCGCTAACCTGACCAAGCTTTGGCGGTTCCTCGCGTTTAAGGAACCTCCTGCTTCACTCGGTTCTACCGATTTCGTAATGTACGTTAAACGAGACATCCTGAAGGCGGGACCTATCGGCCCGTTCACCTACGAGTTGCCCGGACGCTAGTGCGATAGTCGCCTCCATAAGACGGCGCACAGTCCTGAGAGCGGGACTCGGCCTCGCTATCAGCGGCCTGTTCACGTGGCTTGTCATTCGCGGGGTCGACGCCCCGGTGGCGTTCGACGAGTTGCGCCTCGCTAATCCTGCCCACTACGCGCCCGCGGCCGTCGTATTGATCGTCGCCATCGGGATCAGGGCCCTTCGCTGGAAGGTCCTGTTGGCGCCGTTGGGAGCCGTCGGCGCCTGGTCCGCATTTTCCGCGCTGACGATCGGATACTTGGCCAACAACGCCCTGCCCGCGCGTTTGGGCGAATTCGTGCGCGTTTACGTTCTGAATCGGGAAACCAGGACCCCCGCGCCCGCGATTCTCGGCACGATCATCCTCGAACGTGTGTTCGACGTGTTGACGCTCATTGGATTGCTTGTGCTGGCGGCGCTCGTAACGGGTTGGAACTCACCCTGGAACGCTCCGCTCATCGGCCTCGCCATCGCCGCCGTCGCCGCTTTCGTAATGATGTACATGGTCGCGTCCGGCCTGATCAGGCCGTCCATGCCGGGCGTGGCGGCGCTTGTGAGGCTTATGCAGCGCCCCTTCGGCGGAGCGCTGCACAGGCTTTTTCGGTCGCTGATAGGCGGTTTTCGGAGCGTGGCTTCGGGAAAGGCCGTGGCCGCGGTTCTCGCGCTGTCGGTCGTCTCATGGCTCGTAGAATCTCTTGTCTACCTGCTTGTATTGCAGGCGCTCGGCATTCAGGAGGGCGGATACTGGCTGGCTATCGTGGTGACGTGCATATCCAACCTCGCCGGCGTGATTCCAGCCGGCCCGGGGAACATTGGAGCATTCGAGTTTTTCGTGAAGGAGACCCTCGTCTTGTTTGGCGTCAGCGACGAAAAGGGGCTTGCGTTCGCAATCGCCGCCCATTTCGTGGTGCTCATCCCGCCAACGGTGCTCGGCCTCTTGCTGGTCTGGAAGAAGGGACTCACCGCGCTCGGCGGCGGCAAACCCCGTTTGTGACTACGCTTAGAGGGCGAACCACCAAGCTCAGAGCCTTCCAGGCGGTGATCCACTGCCAAGCTCCCGAAGACAGTCAACAGAAATGAACGGCGAAAAATCTAAATCGGTTGCGATTGTCGGCGCTGGCATCACGGGCCTCACCGCCGCCTACGAGCTCGCCAAGCGGGGAATCCAGGTCGAGGTCTTCGAGGCTCATCACGAGGTGGGCGGTGAACTCGCCGTTCTCGAAGTCGGCGGAACGCTTGTCGAGCGGTACTATCACCACCGTTCCGCGGCGATCATCACATGATTGACCTGATGCGCGAGCTTGGCATCGACTCCAGCCTCGAATGGAACACGCCCCAAATGGCCTTCTTCTCCGAAGGCGCGCTCTATCCGTTCACGACGCCGCTTGATCTCTTGCGATTCAAGCCGCTGCCGTTCCGGTCGAGAATTCAAATGGGTCTCGCAACCATGCGACTCCGCCGTATTCAGGACTACCGCCATCTGGAGGACGTCCCAGCCGGCGAATACCTGCCGCCGATGGTCGGCAGGGAAGCTTTCGAGACTCTGTGGAAGCCGCTGCTCATGGCGAAATTCGGTGACTCGTGGCCGGATATCTCGATGGCCTGGTTTTGGGGGCGCGTCCACGTAAGGTTCAAATCGAGGACCAACACCGGTCTGCGCGAGTTGCTCGGCTATGTGAGCGGGAGCTTCCGCACGATTACCCGTGCCCTTGAGTCACGCGCCAAGGAGCTCGGCGTGGTCTTTCACCTCAAAACGCCGGTTTCGTCGATTGACGTTGAAAACAACCGGGCCACCGGGCTGACCGCCAACGGCCAAAAGCGCAGTTTCGACTTCGTGCTCGCCACCGTCGGTCTGCCCCTTCTGCGGCGTTTCTTGGGAGATGTAAGCCTCTCGCGCGACTTGGGTGCGGTCGAGTATCGGGGCGCGCTGGTCATGCTGATGCGACTTCGCAAGCGTGTCTCGCGGTTCTACTGGACGAATATCGGTGAGGAGGAGATCCCGTTCGCGGGATTGATCGAGCACACCAACTTCATCGATCCCGAGGTTTACGGCGGCGCGCACCTTCTTTATGTAAGCAACTACCTGCGGGCGTCTGGACGGTTGTTCAACCTTTCCGACTCTCAGCTTTTCGACGAGTACGCGCCGCACATAGAGCGCGTCTTTCCCGATTTCAGCCGGGACTTGGTCGAGGAGTTCTGGGTCTCCAAAGACCCCGTCGCTCAGCCCGTCATCAAGACCGGCTACCAGCGCCGCATCCCCGAATTCCGGTCTCCTATAAGCGGGCTTTACATCTGCAACACCTCGCAGATCTACCCGGAAGACCGCGGAACCAACTACAACGTCCGCATAGCTCGGCAGGCGGTGGAGATTCTTTGTGATGAAGCGAATGGTGAAACGCGGTGAATACAGCCGGTCTGTCAGCCGTACCTTGGTCAACTTCACTGGTATGTTGCCGGATTTCAGTCTGCGGCTGGGGTGTCCGGGCACCGTGCTAGGGCCGATGAATGGCGACCATTAAGCTCTTGGTTGGTTGTCCCTAGCACCAGTTCGCGTTTGCATGATGGAACAACGTCGTTAGGAGGATGGTTTGACGCTCGACTCCGGTGAAATAAGTGGAACGCCGTACATGATTGACGCATGGCTTAACAGGCAGCAAATCGAGGGCTTGAGCAAGCGAGTACAGATGTTGCGCGAACGCGGGAGCCTCTCCAGAGATGTCCTCTGGAGGCTACGTCGCTACTTTAAGCTCAAGAATATCTACCACTCCAACGCGATTGAAGGAAATGTCCTCGACATTGGCGAAACTCGTCAGGTTGTCGAGGCAGGTCTTACGCTCACAGGAAAGCCGTTAAAAGATCAAGCGGAAGCCAACAATCTGTCTCATGCTCTCGACTTTCTAGAAGAGCTAGCCCGCGAAAACGAGAGGCCGATAACCGAATACGACATTCGTCAGATCCACGCTCTTGTCCTTGCTGGCATAGACGACGCAAATGCAGGTGTTTACAGAACGCGTGATGTAAGAATCTCGGGTTCCGAATATGAGCCAATGCCACCGGAATCCATATCCGCAGAAATGAAGGTCTTGGGTGAGTGGCTGTCGGAAGTGAGTGTGCCGGATTCAGACTTCGCAACCTCGGAAGCGATATTGCGGGCGTCGGCGGCTCACACGTGGCTTGTTTATATACACCCCTTTATTGACGGAAACGGGCGGGTTTCGCGGCTGCTGATGAATCTCTTGCTAATGCGGTACGGATATCCAATCGCCATAATCACCAAGGAGGATCGGCTCCGCTATTACGATGCTTTGGAGGAGTCGCAATCAAGCAACCTCTCGCCGTTGGTCTCGCTTGTAACCGAATCCTTGGAAGAAAGCCTAGAGGAATGGGAACGGGCAGCAGAGCAACAGCGCCAAGACGAAGAATGGGCGCTGGCAATCGCCCAGCAGTTCACAGAACAAGAGAGAAACGTCGCTCTCAATGACTATGAAGTCTGGAAGAGCGCCATGGATCTCTTCCGAGGATATGTCCGTCAAACTGCGACCAGGATCAACGACGCCGCAGCGGATCTAGGTCGAGTCTATTTCAAAGACTTCGGGATGCTAGCGTTTGAAAAATACCTCTCTTTACGGGGCGGTGAATCGGCAAAGCGCACCTGGTTTTTCCGAATCGATTTTCGTCAAGGAGAACAGGCGGCGCGCTATCTGTTCTTCTTTGGCTCTCGGAGCTTGACCCTTAGAGGCCGATGCGACGTAACGGTACATATATCTCGAGAGGAGTCACCTTTTTACTTTGAGCGCCTTCAGTATCTGCCGGGCTCTTCCGTACCTCAGTTCGTTGAAGTCGGCTATCTCCCCAAGGATGAACGCTTCATCGCGAAACGGTGGGACGACAACGTGAGAACCGACAGAATTGAACAGATTGTCTCTCGATTCATTGAAGACGTTGTCCGCCTTCACTTTTAGTCCTGCTATATAGTCCGGCCTTCCGGACGCCCCCTAGGCGCGGGCAGCTAGATCAGGCCAGCAGTAGCCTGCGTTCGGCGGTTACGCCCTCCTTCGCTAGCTGCGGGACCCTCTCGGAGATATCCACGCGGGCGCACCAGTCGAGGTCGCTGTCGTAGCCGACTTTCAACAGCCGCCGTCCGCTTTCGGACTGGCGAAGCAGCGCGGGAATATCTTCGAAATGTCTCGCCAGGGCAATGGCCATCACGGCGGAATCGGCGGCCTCCCCGCCCGCGTCAACCAGTTCCCTGGCGATCAGTCCCGCGCAGACCGCGTCGTCAAGGGCTATCAGGCCCCCCTGCCCCGCGCACACGATCTTGACGCTTTCCCCAGCCAGCTCCCCCGCCAGCCGCGCTACTGCCGCCACGTTGTTGAAACTTGCTATGAGCACGTGACCGGCGTTTGAGCAGCGGGCCACGGCGCGAGTCCCGTTCGAGGTGCCGAACGCCACTTCGGCCCCCCGCAGGTCTCGCTTCGCCCATTCCGCGGGTGAGTTGCCCAGGTCGAACCCGGCTGGAGCCACTCCGCCCGCCTCCCCTCCGAGCAGCGCTCCCGGATTGGAGCCGTCTCGAAACCGGCGTGCGTGCTCGGCACTGGCGGCTAGATGGACGACCGGATCGCCCGCTTCGGCCATCGCCGTCAGGGTCGCGCCCGCTCGTATAGCGTCGATTACGATGCACACGTCATCGGGCTGATACGTCAGCCCCTGGGGCAAGAAGGCGGCGTAGATTCTCAATTCAACCCCGGCGACAAGCCTCGCCTCGGGCAGCCGAGATGCGCGCTAACAACAAGCGTCGCCAACATCCGCGAGCCTCCTTTGAACGTATCATTAGGGAGTAGCCGCCCTTCACCAGTTTCGAGATTCCAACCCGCGAATAATGCCTGAATCATCGCTTGCAGACGAGTCGTACGAGGTCCTGCTGCCCAAGGGAGATTGGTACATAATCCCGCCCGTTGAGGGCGACTGGACAGTTGATGCCACGCCCGACGGCCGGGGCGGTCAACATATGCAGATGAAGTACGACGCCGGCTATTCCGCGTCGGTGTACATGCGTTCCGACGGCGCCCTGCGAGTCCGGCTCTATAAAGACCGGCTGCCGCACCCGATGGAACTGGACAGGACCAATCTCCATGTATGGTTCAGGGATGTCTGAGCTCCTCTCCTTCTTGCAGCCGCCTGGGTTCCTGACGCCCTGCGACTGCGCCGGCTTTGGCGGAATTGGCGGGAGGCGGGTGGTCGGCTGGTTCCGCCCCCGCGCTTGATGATCCGTTCACCTCGTTTCTGGCTGTTCATGGGGTTTGCCGTCGCCGCGGCCGGGTCGGGCGCTTCGTGGCTTAGTCAGAGAATCAAACCCGGACTCGTAGACTGGAACATCGCCCGGAGCGTGGCTATGCGGTTCACGTCGCGGCCCGGCGATCCGGACCTGCTCCCGGCAACCGGCGCGGACTACGCGGCGATGGTCGAGTCGAGCCGCCAGGCCGTCAGCGAGTACCTGGGCCGCAGCGCGGCAAGCGAGACCGCTGGCGTCGAAGTCTTGGACCGCAGGTCGTGGATAGAGGTCAATCTCGCCAACTTTCAAGACCTGCTGGAACCTTTCGAAGACTCGTACCGTCGGATGAGCGCCTCCAACGCTGCCGCCGCCCGGCTGTTGTCCGGGCTCACGCGGCTGGCCGTAAGCGCTCAGCTCGGAACGATGATCGGGTATCTGTCCCGGAAGGTGCTCGGTCAATACGACATTCCCCTGTTTAAGCCGGGTATGGCCAGCATCTACCTGGTCGACGTGACCACCGCCGCGCTCGCCGCGAAGATCGGAGTGAGCAGTTCCCATCTGCGGCGGTGGGTAGCTCTGCATGAGACCACGCACGCCGTCGAGTTCGAGTCGATCCCCTGGCTGCGCGAACACATGGCCGGTCTGCTTGAGGAATACTTGACTGAGGCCGGAGACACGATCATGAACCCCACGCGAATCCGCGAGCGGCTCGGCTCGGCCGGCTCGGACGGGGTGCGAGGACTCCGCCTCAGCGGCCTCTTGCGAATGATGCTGCCCGCAGGGCAGGTCGCAATCGCGCCGAGAATAAAGGCGCTCATGTCGGTGGTCGAGG
>JAPOVO010000293.1:0-10163 GCA_026708165.1 Chloroflexota bacterium
ATCGTGGGGCTGTTCATTCGGGGTCGCTTGTCGCTTCGATCCGCCCGGCTTCCTGCGAAGCAAGCCGAAGGAGAGCAGACCGCCTAAGCCGGTTGCTGGAAGGGGATCGGCAAAATCGCTCTGGGACTGTTCGAGCGTGCCACGCTCGCCATAGTAAACAAGTCTAAGTCGCCTGAAGCGACCATCCTCGGCCTGCAAAGACTCGAAGCCCGTATACCGTCAGGCGACCAGGGACTGGCCAAGGCGCTGGAGCTTTCGGACCGGGACGAGTGGCCCGCCCGTTATCTGGCCGGCAAGGTGCTGGGAGGGTACACGGACATCGACGCCGTTACCGTCATCCAGCGGCTCGCCCGGCTGGCCGGGGACAAAGACCGTTTCGTGCGGGAAGGCAGCGCTTTCGGGTACGGCAAGGCTTGGCTGAGCGAACACGGAGAGGTGCGAGAGATGATCCTGCGCGCCGCCCGTGAAGAGGGACCTGCCCAGCGCCGGGCGGTGGCGTTCTCGGCGGTGGCGGCCATGCGGAAATCCCCAGGCATTGGCCTCGACATGATCGCCCCGCTGCTGGAAGAGCCGCTCAACTCCGCCGGTCCAAAGGACACCCGCCAGATAGGCCGTCAGATCGTAGGGCAAACGTTCACCAGCGAAGCGCCGGAGCTTGCAATGGCGCTGGTGGAGCGTTGGGCCGGCAGCGGCAATGCAAGGCTGCGCGGCGAGGCTGCGAGAGCACTTTCCGACGCGCTGCGCGAGACGTTTCCGGAGAGGACCGCCGCGGCGGAGACGCTGCTGAACGGGCAGTCGGAAAACGGTCTGTCTACAGCAACCGTGAACGGTGAGTCCAAACCGGCGACGACGGAGGAGATCGAGACCCCCGAGGCGCTGATCGATCAAGTGATCGGTCAGGACGAAGCGGCCGAGTTGGTGCGAATCGCGGCCCGGCAGCGGCGTTTCATATTGCTCGTAGGCGAACCAGGGACCGGCAAGAGCATGCTGGCTTCAGCCATGAGCGAGATGCTCCCCGCCCGTGACCTTACCGACATTCTCGTCTACCCGAACAGCGAAAGCCGCGTCAGCCCTGTCATCGAAGAGGTCCCGGCGGGCGAGGGCGAGCGCCAGGTGCGTGACGCCAAACGCCGTCAGAAGACGGCCGAGACCTCGGTGAGCTACATATTCTGGGTGGGCGCGGCGGCGGCGGCCATCATCGCGGCTTTCTTCGCGATCTCCAAGGGCAACTATCTCTTCCTGGCCGGAGGCGGGGCCGCGATCCTGCTGCTGTTCATCCTCCGTCGCGTGTTTCGGTCGACGGCCGCGGTGCCTGTGCCGAAATTACTGGTAAACAACGCCAAGCGGAAATCGGCGCCGTTCGTCGACGCTACGGGATTTCACGCCGGCGCGCTGCTCGGCGATGTGCGGCACGATCCCTTTCAGTCCGGCGGCTACGAGACTCCCGCGCATCAGCTCGTCGAGGCCGGGGCCATTCACGTGGCCAACGGCGGTGTGCTGTTCATCGATGAAGTCGCAACGCTTGGGATGGAGTCGCAGCAGAGCCTGCTCACCGCCATTCAGGAGCGCCGTTTTCCGATTTCGGGCCGCAGCCCCGGATCCAGCGGATCGATGGTGCGGACAGGCGCCATCCCTTGCGATTTCGTCGTGGTCATTGCCGGAAACATGCAGGACATCGAGAAGATGCATCCCGCGTTACGATCACGAATTCGCGGCGCCGGGTACGAGATCTATATGAACGACTCGATGGACGACAGCCAGGAAAACAGGGCGCGGATGTCGAAATTCGTGGCGCAGGAAGTCCGAAAGGACGGCAGAATCCCACACTTCGGCGAGGACGCCGTAGAGACAGTTGTCCGCCAGTCCCGACTGCGCGCAGGCAGCGAGGATAGATTGACGCTCAGACTCCGTGAGCTGGGCGGGCTGGTGCGGGCGGCGGGCGACCTGGCGCGGGTTCGCGGCGACCGGCTCGTTGAAGCACATCACGTCCAGCAGGCCATCCCAAACGCGCGTTCGCTTGAAGAGCAGATTGCGGACAAGAGGGTTCTCAAGGACGGTTGAGATAGTCACAGCGCTTTGCCGCTCTTGGCGGCGGTGTTGAAAGTGAACTGCGTCCGGACCGTTGACACCGTTCAACCTGGCCGCGCATAATTGGGAGCCTTTGTCGGAGAGGCGTTGGGTATAGTGCGCCCAATTTTCGCCGACTATGGGCAAAAGGCTGAGACGGGGAGTAGTAGGCAGCCAGCCGCTCTCTAGCGAGCCGGGAATGGTGCAAGCCCGGCGGGCGGTCCTTCCGAACTCGCCCCCGAGCCGCCGTCCTGAACCGTTGACGCAAATTAGGGACGGACGAGAGCCGGACGTTACCCGGCAAATGAGTGGGCGTTCAGACCGCCAAGCGGGGTGGTACCGCGGATACAGATTCCGTCCCCGTGTGGCGGTTGTTTTTTGTTGACCGCAGGCCGGGTCAATAAGACTGGCTTAAGGCAGCGTTTAAGTACGACGCGCCGACAGCGGAAAGACAGCGACTAGAGTAGAAGACAGGCATTTGGAAGAAGAGACTTCAGAAGTGACTCGAAGGCGAATCGCAACATCGGAACGGGACGGCCGCGTCTATCGTTCGACCTCGCTAATTCGCCTTACAGCTCCGGGAGGGCCGCTTGTAGCGGTACTCGGCGGGGACTCGCCGGGCGGCGAGAATCCCCGTTAGTCAGGATCCAATTTCAACAACACCGCCCCAGAGGGCGGATATAACCGGAGCAAAAGAGCAAACAAATGATTGATCGAAAAGTCAGAACCGGCGGAAGCATCATCTGCGACGTTTTCCTGGAAGAAGGCGTCACCGCGATCTTCGGAATGCCCGGCGGCGCAAGCCTGCCGTTCTACGACTCCCTGTACGACTACCCGCAGATAAAGCACTACCTGATGCGCAACGAGCAGGGCGCGGGCTACGCCGCCGACGGCTACGCGCGGGCTTTGAATTCGGTGGGAGTGGCGACGTCCACTTCGGGGCCGGGAGCCACAAATCTGGTGACTCCAATAGCCAGTGCGATGATGGACTCCATACCGGTCGTATTCCTGACCGGACAGGTGGCGACTCCGTTTATCGGCACCGACGCGTTCCAGGAGACCGACATCACCGGCGTCACCATCCCTATCACCAAGCAGAACTACCTCGTCAAGAGCGTCCATGAGCTGCCGCGCATCATGAAAGAGGCGTTCTATCTGGCCCGATCCGGCCGCCCCGGCCCCGTGCTGGTGGATGTGCCGAAGGACGTTTTCCTGGACGAAACCGACGAACCGGTCCCGGAGTCGGTCGAGCTGCGAGGCTACAAGCCGGCGGGTGCGGGGCATCGCCGCATGATCCGCAAGGCCGCCGAGCTGATCGATAAGTCCGAGCGTCCGGTGATCATGGCCGGGCACGGCGTGGCAATTTCCGGCGCGTTCGAAGAGCTGCGCGAGCTTGCCGAGAAAGCGGAGATTCCGGTTATCACCACGCTGCACGGCGTGGGCGACTTCCCCGAGACGCACCCATTGTCGTTCGGCATGATCGGTATGCACGGCATGTACTACGCGAACATGGCCGTCAGCGACTGCGACCTGATTATCGGACTGGGCCTGAGGTTCGACGACCGCGTTACGGGAAGAGTGCCCGACTTCGCCCCCAAGGCGAAGATCATCCACGTGGACATCGATCCCGCCGAGATCGAAAAGGTCGTGCCTACCGCGGTCCCGATAGTCGGCGACGTAAAGGCTACGTTGCAGATACTCAATCCGCTGGTCAGCGCCAACACGCACACGGCGTGGCTGGAAGAGTTGAACCGGTTGAGGACGAATCATCCCTCGCACGAGCCGCCGCCGAACGAGGAGTTTCTGCCGCAGCACATGGTCCGCTACATCTACGAGGCGACCGAGGGCGAAGCAATAGTCGTTGCCGACGTCGGCCAGAACCAGATGTGGGCCTCGCAGATGTTCTTCTACGAGAAGCCCTACACCTTCTTCTCGGCCGGCGGCCTGGGAGGAATGGGCTACGCGCTGCCGGCGGCGATGGGCGTGCAGGTGGCCCGCCCGGACCAGACTGTCTGGTGCGTGACCGGGGACGGCGGCTTGCAGATCAACATTCAGGAGCTCGCCGCAATGGCCGAATACAACATTCCGGTCAAGGTCGGCGTGATGAACAACGCCCATCTCGGCATGATCCGCCAGTGGCAGAACCGCTTCTACAACGGGCGGCTGATGGGCGCGGAGCTTATCAACCCCGACTTCGCCAAGGTCGCGGAGGCGTTTGGAATCCGCGGCATACGAGCCGAGACCCAGGACGAGGCCCGAGACGCCATAAGCCAGGCCATGGAATTCGACGGTCCCGTTCTCGTCGATTTCATCGTGGACGAGCTGGAAGACTGCTATCCCATGGTCGAGCCCGGCGCGAGCCTGGCCGAAACGGTCGAACGATGAAAACGGAGGGACTCAGCACGCTGGTCGCGCTCGTCGAAGACAATCCGGGCGTATTGACCAAGGTCGCCACGCTCTTTCGGCGCCGGGGCTTCAACATTGCCAGTCTCAACGTCGGTCACTCCGAGCAGCCCGGGATCTCCCGAATGACGATAGTCATCGAGGGCACGGGCGCGCACATCAAGCAGTGCGAAAAGCACCTTTACAAGCTCGTCGAGGTCGTAAAGGTCGTCGACATTACGAATGCCGACCGGGTCGACAAGGAGTTGGCCCTCGTCAAAATCGCGGCGCACGGCGCGGAACGGTCGTCGGTCGTCGCGCTGGCGCAAGCCTTCGACGGCGAAGTCGTGGACGTCGGCCGCAACGCGTTGATAGTCCAGCTGACCGCTTCTCCGTATACCATTGAGCGGTTTCTGAGCCTGGCCGGCGATTTCGGAGTCGTCGAGTTGACGCGCACCGGCTTGATTACGATGGCGCGCGGAGACGTTCGAAGGGCCAGGGGCCCGGTCGCCGCGAGACGCCCCGGATCGAATCACAAGGAGTAGCCGAATGGCGACGATCTATTACGACGCGGACGCCGATCTCGACGAGATCGCCGGTCGACGAATCGCGGTTATCGGCTACGGCAGCCAGGGACACGCTCACGCGCTGAACCTCAAGGACAGCGGCGGCGACGTGATCGTGGGACTTCGCGAGGGCAGCTCCTCGCGCGTTCGGGCCGAGGCGGAAGACCTGCTCGTGCTGAGCACGGGCGAAGCCACACAGGCGTCCGACATCGTGATGATCCTCGTACCCGACCAGAACGCGGCGGAGATATATAACAACGAAATCGCTCCGAACTTAGAGCCGGGCAACATGCTGATGTTCGCCCACGGATTCAACATCCACTACGGACAGATCGTCCCGCCCAAAGACGTGGACGTGGCAATGGTGGCCCCCAAGGGACCTGGCCACATCATTCGCGACCAGTTCGAAGAGGGCGTTGGCGTGCCGGCGCTGTTCGCCATCCAGCAGGACGCCAGCGGGCGCGCCCGGCAGATAGCGCTCGCCTACGCCAAGGCGCTCGGCGCGACCCGGGCCGGACTGATGGAGACGACCTTCAAGGACGAGACCGAGACCGATCTCTTCGGCGAGCAGGCCGTGCTCTGCGGCGGCGTGTCCAGTCTCATCAAGGCCGGTTTCGAAACGCTGGTGGAAGCGGGCTACGCTCCCGAGCTGGCCTACTTCGAGTGCCTGCACGAGTTGAAGCTGATCGTGGACCTGATCTATCAGGGCGGGCTGGCCTACATGCGCTACTCGGTTAGCGACACCGCCGAATACGGAGACTACACCGGAGGCCCCAGGGTCATCGGCGCGGAGTCCCGGCAGGCGATGAAGGAATTGCTGGCGGACGTTCAGAGCGGATCGTTCGCGCGCGACTGGATTCTCGAAAACCAGGCCGGAAAGCCCGCGTTCAACGCCATGCGAAACCTCGACAGCGAGCATCCCGTCGAAGAGGTCGGCGCGCGGCTGCGTTCGATGATGCCTCACATTCAGAAGCCGAGAGAGTAACGGCAATGGTCTCGACCCGGTCGATCGCCTGCGCCACGGCTGGCGTGCTCGCGCTTACCCTCCCCTCCCCCCGGTAAGGGGAGGAGGGGATCCTGGAAGGGCCGCCGTCGGATTTGGCGGCCCTTGGGTAAGCGAGTTTTCCAACTAGGAGCACCAGAGTTGAGACAGATACGGATTTTCGACACGACACTGCGCGACGGCGAGCAGGCCGCGGGCGGCGCGCTGACCCTCGAGGAAAAGCTGGAGATCGGCCGCCAGCTCACGCGGCTCAAAGTCGACGTTATCGAGGCCGGGTTTCCCTCGACCTCGCCCGGCGATTTCAAAGCCGTCGAGACGATGAGCAGGGAGTTTCGCGATGTCGAGATCGCGGCGCTCTCCGGGTTTCGGGAGAACCAGCTCGAGCGTACGTGGGAGGCGCTGAAATCGGCCGAGCGCCCGCTGCTGCACACGGTAATCTCAACCTCCGACATACACATCGAAAAGCAGCTCAGAATCTCCAGGCGGGAGCTTGTCGAGCTGACCGGCAGAACGGTGCGATTCGCGAAAAATATGTGCCCGCACGTGGAGTTTTCCGCGATGGACGCCACCCGCAGCGATCCCGACTTCGTCTGCGAGGTGTTCGCCGAGGCGATAGCCGCGGGTGCTACGGTCGTGAACATCCCCGACTCGGTCGGCTACGCCATGCCCGGAGAATTTGCGGAGCTTGTCCGCTATTGCATGAACAACGTGCCGGGCATCGACGAGGTGATTGTCTCGGTGCACTGCCACGACGACCTCGGGCAGGCGGTTTCCAACTCGCTCGCCGGAATACTGGAAGGCGTCTCGCAGGTCGAGTGCACGATCAACGGCGTCGGCGAGCGCGCCGGCAACGCCTCGCAGGAAGAGATCGTCATGGCCCTGCGCACGCGCGCGGACTACTACCAGGCGGGAACCCGGATGGTCCACTCCGAGCTTTTCAAAACCAGCCGGATGGTCAGCAGCTACATGGGCATGGTCGTCCCGCCCAACAAGGCAGTCGTGGGCGCCAACGCGTTCGCCCACTCGTCAGGCCTGCACCAGGATGGAATGCTCAAGGAGCGCACCACATACGAGATCATGCGTCCCGAGGACGTGGGCCAGGGTCACAGCAAGATCGTGCTCGGCAAGACGTCGGGCCGGCACGCGTTTCGCGCCCACCTCGAAGAGATCGGCATCGATTTGGAGACTACCGACTTCGAGGCCGTATTCCTGGCTTTCAAGCAGCTCGCGGACCGCAAGAAGGAGGTTTCGGACCGGGACATCCAGGCGATTCTCGAAGACCAGTTTCACCAGGCGTTCGATCAGGCGTACGAGCTGGACATGGTCCAGGTGACCTGCGGCAGCAACAGCATCCCCACGGCCACCGTGCGGCTTAAGTCCGACGACGGCAAGGTCCTTAAGGACGCCGCGCTCGGCACCGGACCGGTCGACGCCGTCTACCAGGCGATAAACCGCATAATCGACGTTCCGAACGAGTTGACCGAGTTCTCGGTCAACTCGGTTACCGAAGGGATAGACGCCTTGGGCGAGGTGACCATCAAGATCGAGAGCCGCGGGCGGACGTTTACCGGATACGGCGCGGACACGGACATCATCGTCGCGAGCGCCAAGGCATACGTGAACTCGTTGAACCGCCTGCTCAGCATCCTTGGGGTCGAAGCGCAGGAGGACGCCCGCGCCGCGGTCGCGGCAGGAGTGGCAAGCTGATGGGTAAGACGCTGCTCGAAAAAGTCTGGGACCTGCACACCGTAAGGGAGCTGCCGTCGGGACAGACGCAGCTTTTCATGGGGCTGCACCTGGTGCACGAAGTCACCAGCCCGCAGGCGTTCCAGATGCTCCGCGAACGCGACCTTTCAGTGCGATACCCGGAACGGACTTTCGCCACGGCGGACCACATCATCCCCACGGACAGCCGGCAGCGGCCATACGCTGACGCGATGGCGGAGGAGATGTTCGTTCACATCGAGCGGAACTCCGTCGACTTCGGCCTCGAATTCTTCGACGAGTCGACGGGACGCCAGGGAATCGTGCACGTTATCGGCCCCGAGTTGGGTCTGACTCAGCCGGGAATGACCATCGCCTGCGGCGACAGCCACACCAGCACGCACGGGGCGTTCGGCGCGGTTGCCATCGGCATAGGCACGTCGCAGATTCGCGACGTATTGGCGAGCGGCTGTCTGGCCATCGACCCTCTCAAGGTCAGGCGCATCGATGTTTCCGGGTCGCTGGGCCGGGGCGTGTACGCCAAGGACGTAATCCTGCACATAATCGGGCATCTGGGCGTGCACGGCGGCGTGGGGTACGCCTACGAGTACGGCGGCGACGTGTTCGACGCGTTCTCGATGGAAGAGCGCATGACCGTCTGCAACATGTCGATCGAAGGCGGCGCGCGCGTCGGCTACGTGAACCCCGATCAGACGACTTACGACTACATTCGCGGCCGTGAGTTCGCGCCCAAGGGCGCCGAGTTCGACCGCGCCGTCGAGTGGTGGGAGACCATGAAGAGCGATGACGACGCCAACTACGACTCGGTCGTGGACATCGATGGCGCGGATATCGAGCCGATGGTCACCTGGGGAATCAATCCGGGACAGGTCGCCGGCGTAGGCGAGAAGCTGCCCGACCCCGATTCGCTCGAAGGCGCGCAGCGCGCCTCGGTCGAAGAGGCGCTCGCGTTCATGAAGCTCCGACCCGGAGCCGCCATCGCCGAGACGCCTATCGACGTGGCGTTCATTGGCTCCTGCACCAACTCCCGGATCTCCGATCTTCGCGAGGCCGCGAAGGTGGCGGCGGGCGGCAGGGTCGCCAAGAACGTCAAGGCGCTGGTGGTGCCCGGATCGCAGCAGGTGCTCAAGCAGGCCGAGGCCGAGGGACTTCACGAGACCTTCCTGGCCGCCGGATTCGAATGGCGGCAGGCGGGCTGCTCGATGTGCCTGGCGATGAACCCCGACAAGCTCGTCGGCGATCAGATCTGCGCTTCGTCCAGCAACCGCAACTTCAAGGGGCGGCAGGGCAGCCCCACCGGGCGCACGCTGCTGATGAGTCCGGCCATGGTCGCGGCGGCCGCGCCGGCCGGCGAGGTCGTGGACGTTAGAACCGTCAGCCGGCCCACCGCATAGGGCGTTGAAAACATGACAACCGACATGCGAGTAATTGAAATCACCGGAACCGCTATCCCGCTGCGGGGCAACGATATCGACACCGACCGGGTCATCCCGGCACGCTATCTCCGCGCGGTCACGTTCGACGGCCTCGGCGAGCACGTGTTCGAGGACGACCGGAAGGCGTCGGAGGGAGCGCACCCGTTTGATAATCCGCGCTACGCCGGGGCGAGCGTCCTCGTGGTCAACAGCAACTTCGGATCGGGGTCATCTCGGGAGCACGCTCCGCAGGCGCTCCTTCGCTGGGGAATCAAGGCCGTCGTAGGCGAGAGCTTCGCGGAGATCTTCTTCGGAAACTGCTACACGCTCGGGATCGTCTGCGCGGCGGTTTCGAGGGACGATGCCGCCGAGATTCAGAATGCGGTCGAGGCCGACCCGACTATGGAATTCACGGTGGATGTCGATAGCCGCACGCTTGGCTCCGGGAGCCGGCAGTGGCCGCTGAGCATTCCGGACGCTGTCCGCGACGGGCTTGTCTCGGGTACCTGGGACGCCATCGGCGAGCTAGTGGGAAACCCGGCGGAAGTCCGGCGGGTCCACGACAGCCTTCCCTACGTCCGCGGCTTCGGCGCCGACTAGCCGTCCCGCTGTGAACAAACCCGCTGAGCCGCCCTTGGAGCGGCGCGCACGAAAGGCACGGACATGTATCGAATCGCCATAATTCCAGGTGACGGCACAGGCCCCGAAGTGGCGGTCGAGGCTCTAAAGACTCTCGAGGCCGCGGCCGCCGCCAGTGGATTCAATTACGAAGCGGTCCATCTCGATCTCGGCGGAGACCGCTACCTGCGGACTGGTGAGACACTGCCCGAAGGAGCCTTGGACGAGCTGCGGTCGTTCGACGCGATATGGCTGGGAGCCATAGGACATCCGGACGTCGAGCCGGGGATCCTGGAGAAGGGCATCCTGCTGCGCATCCGCTTCGAGCTCGATCAGTACATCAACCTGCGCCCGGTCAAGCTGTATCCGGGCGTCGACTGTCCGCTC
>JAPOVO010000293.1:10173-16890 GCA_026708165.1 Chloroflexota bacterium
ATCCCAACGTCGAGACGCCCCTGAAGGACAAAGGCCCGGAGGACATCGACTTCATCGTCGTGCGCGAAAACACGGAAGGGCTGTATTCCGGGATGGGCGGCGTGCAATACGGCGGCACGCCTTCGGAAGTTTCGACCCAGGTCCACATGACCACCTACCGAGGCGCTGAGCGCGCGGTCCGGTTCGCGTTCGAGGTCGCCCGCAACAGGAACAGAGAAAAACAGCTTCACATGGTCGGCAAGACCAACGTACTCACCTACGTGCAGGGCACCTGGTGGCGGGCGTTCAATGAAGTTGGCGACGCCGACTATCCCGACATACGGCGCGAATACGCGCACGTCGACGCGGCGTCGATGTGGTTCATCAAGAACCCCGAATGGTTCGACGTGGTCGTCACCGACAACATCTTCGGCGACATCATCACCGACATCGGGGCCATCATCCAGGGCGGGATGGGGATAGCCGCCGGGGGCAACATCAACCCCGAGGGCGTATCCATGTTCGAGCCCATCGGCGGCTCGGCTCCCAAGTACCAGGGCAAGAACGTAATAAATCCGCTCGCCGGAATAAACGCGATGCAGATGCTGATCGATCACCTCGGCGAGGCTGACGCCGCCCAGCGGGTCGACAACGCCGTCGTCAAGTCGCTGGAGAGCGGCCGGATCAAGTCGATGAGCGCAGGCGCGATGGGCATGTCCACTTCGGAGGTCGGAGACTTTGTTGCGAGCCTTGTCTGAACCTAGCCCCGCCCCGGCGCCGCGGAGCGTCTGATTTGGGCGAGTTCTCGATTGCATACCTCCCCGGCGACGGCGTAGGACCGGAGGTCGTCGGCCAGGCCCGGCGCGTGCTGGATGCGGTCGGCGAGAAGTTCGGCCACCGCTTCGAGGGCCGGACCGCCCTGGTCGGCGCGTGCTCGATAGAGCGTCACGGTCGGGAGATCACCGACGAGGTGATTGACCTGTCCAAGTCCTCGCATGCCGTCCTCCTCGGCGCGTGCGGCGTCCCCGGTGGCGAGGCCGTCAACGGCCGGCATCCGGAGCGCGCCGTGCTCGACTTGCGCGAAGAGATGGAGCTGTGGGCAAACATTCGACCGCTCCGCTTGAGCAAGCACCTGCTCGGCTCCTCGCCCGTCAAGCGTGAAATCGTCGAAGGCGCCGACCTGCTCGTATTCCGCGAGTTGACCGGTGGCATCTATTTCGCCGAACCCAAGGGGCGCGGCGAGGTCGACGGCGAGCCGGCGGCGTTCGACACGCTGCTCTATCGCGAAAGCGAGATCCGCCGCATCGTCGAGCGGGCGTTCGAGCACGCCGAGAAGCGGCGCGGACTGGTCACGTCGGTCGACAAGATGAACGTCCTCGAAAGCTCCCGGTTCTGGCGGGAAGTAGCCGAAGACGTCGCCGCCGGGCATCCCGACATTGACTTCCACAGTATGCTTGTCGACGCATTCGCAATGCGCCTGATAATCAGTCCGAGGGATTTCGACGTGGTCGTTACAGGCAACATGTTCGGCGACATAATCACCGACGAAATGTCGGTGCTCGCGGGTTCGCTCGGGCTTATGCCGTCGGCCAGCCTGGGCGACGGCGGGGTTGGACTCTACGAGCCAATCCACGGAAGCGCGCCCGATATCGCCGGTCAGAACGTGGCCAATCCGCTGGGGACCATCCTCAGCGCCGCGATGCTGCTTGAGCTTTCGCTGGGACTCCCCGAAGAGGCGCGGGCGGTCGAGGACGCCGTCGAAGCCGCGCTCGCCAAGGGTTACCGCACAGCGGACATCATGGAGGATGAAACGTCGCTCCGTGTCGGCACGGCCGGCATGGGCGACGCCGTGATTGCCGAGCTGATCTCCTAGGTCCCTCTATTCACGAACGATAACGGGCCTGCCAGAGGCCCGCGCACCATCGCCGATTTTCCAGGAGCCGCAATCCGAAATGTCCAAGGTATTTCTGTACGACACCACTCTGCGAGATGGCTCGCAGGGAGAAGGGATTTCATTCTCAGCGTCCGACAAGATGAAGATCGCCCGCCGCCTCGACGAGTTCGGCATTCACTACATAGAGGGCGGATTTCCGGGCGCGAATCCCAAGGACATCGAGTTCTTCGAGCTTGCGCGCCAGCATGACTGGCAGAACGCCAAGATCGTCGCCTTCGGCGCGACCCGCCGGAAGGGCATCGCCGTCGAAGACGATCCCGCCGTCGCGGCGATCGTGGGGAGCGGCGTGTCGGCGGTCGCGCTGGTGGCCAAGTTCTCGCGGTGGCAAGTGGAGCACATTCTCGAAGCGGCTCCCGAGCAAAACCTGGCGATGATCCGCGACACCGTTTCGTACCTGAAGCGGCGCGGGCTGGAAGTGATAGTCGACGCCGAGCACTACTTCGACGGCTTCCAGGACGATCCCGACTACGCCCTCGCCTGTCTCGACGCCGCCGTCGAAGCCGGCTGCGACTGGCTGGTGCTGTGCGACACGAACGGCGGATCGCTCGTGAGGCACATCCGCGAATCGACCCGCATAGCCGTGGGCCGTTCGCCGGTTCCGGTCGGGATCCACACGCACAACGACATGGACCTCGCAACCGCCGGATCGATCGCGGCGGTCGGCGCCGGAGCCACCCAGGTCCAGGGGACGATCAACGGGCTCGGCGAACGCTGCGGTAACGCCAACCTCTGCGCCGTGGTCGCCAACTTGCAGCTAAAGATGGGCGTCGAGTGCGTATCCGAGGAGAGCCTCGCGCGTCTGACCGAGCTATCGCACTTCGTATCGGAGACGGCCAACCTGGTCCCGAATTCGCAGATGGCCTACGTCGGCCAGAGCGCCTTCGCCCACAAGGCCGGATACCACGCCAGCGCCACGGCCAAGGCCGAGCACGCCTACCAGCACGTCGACCCCGTTCTCGTCGGCAACCGCCAGCGGATTCTGGTCTCGGAGCTGTCCGGCGCCAGCAACGTCGTCACGCGCACCAAGCAAATGGGAATCGGCCAGTCCCGGCAGGACGCCGCCGAGACCGCCAGGACGCTCAAGCTGATGGAGTCGCGGGGATTCCAGTTCGAGGGCGCCGAGGCGTCGTTCGAGCTGCTCGTCCGGCGACAGGCCCCGGGCTACCGGCCCCCGTTCGAGTTGGTCGACTTTCTAACCCTCGTCGAGACGCGCGACGGCAAGGCGGCTCTCTCCGAGGCGATGGTCAAGATAAAGGTGGGGGGAAAAGTCTTTCACACCGCCGCGGAGGGCAACGGACCGGTGAGCGCCCTGGACGCGGGCACGCGCAAGGCGCTGCTGACCGCCTATCCGACGCTCGATTCGGTCCGGCTTATCGACTACAAGGTACGAATAGTCGACAGCGACGCGGGCACCGACGCCAGCACGCGAGTGCTCATCGAGTCCACCAACGGCGAGGACTTCTGGACCACCGTCGGCAGCTCCACCAACGTGGTCGAAGCCTCCTGGCTCGCTCTCGCCGACAGCTTCGAATACGCCATCATGCTCCAGGAAAACGGCAAGGGGGCGGGATAGTTGTAGCGTTGAGGGGTCCTTGGCTGACGACCAGCCAGTCAGCCGCCGGTAGTATTCCCGCGCAACTGTTGCTCCGCACTACAATCATCGAGGCCATCGCCGAACCGCAAGGCACATGAACGAAGCTACCGCCCGAATCAAGATCAACAAGCAGCTTGAGCTTGCGGGCTGGCGTTTCTTCCCGGAAGGGGATAAACCCGCCAATATCCGGTTGGAGCTAAGCGTCCGGATCTGGCAATCAGATCTTGACGACCTCGGCGACGATTTCGAGAAGACCAAAAAAGGGGTAGTCGATTTCCTGCTGCTTGATTCCAAGGGATTCCCTCTCCTCGTCTTGGAGGCGAAGTCCGAGAACAAGAACCCCCTGACAGGCAAGGAGCAGGCGCGGAAATACGCGCTCTCACAGAAATGCCGCTTTGTAATCCTTTCAAACGGCAATTTGCATTACCTTTGGGACCTGGAGCGGGGCAATCCCCACATAATCACGTCGTTCCCAACGCCCGAGTCGGTCACTGGCTACGCGCAGGTACAGCCCGACCCAGAGCGCCTGATCCGCGAGCAAGTAGACGCTGATTACATTGTTCTCACCCAGCGGCCTAACTACGCCTCCGAAGCGGCCTGGAAGAACGAAGCCGAGCGCGAAGATTACAAACGAGCCAACAGCCTGCGATTCCTGCGCGATTACCAGCTCAAGGCCGTTCACACGTTGCAGCAGGCGGTGAAGGACGGCGCCGACCGCTTCCTGTTCGAGATGGCCACCGGCACCGGTAAGACACTCACCGCCGCCGCTGTCATCAAGCTGTTTCTAAACTCACAAAATGCATCCCGCGTGCTCTTCCTGGTCGACCGACTTGAATTGGAAGAGCAGGCCAGGAAGGTATTTCAGAGGCTCCTGTCGGCGGACGCCCAAACGGTCGTTTACAAGAAAAACCGCAGCGACTGGCAGAGAGCCGACATAGTCGTCACCACGGTCCAGTCCTTGCAGTTCAACAACAAGTACCAGTCGCTCTTCTCGCCCACCGACTTCGACCTCGTTATCTCCGACGAAGCGCACCGCTCCATCAGCGGCAACGCGCGGGCGGTATTCGACTACTTCGTCGGCTACAAGCTTGGCCTGACCGCCACGCCGCGCGACTATCTGAAGGGGGTAGACTTGATGGACCCTTTGGCACGCGATCCGCGTGATGTCGAACGGCGGCTCTTGCGCGACACCTACCGCACGTTCGGCTGCGAAAGCGGCGAGCCTACCTTCCGTTATTCGCTGCTCGACGGCGTGCGCGACGGTTACCTGGTCAACCCCACGGTGGTGGACGCCCGCACCCACGTGACCACCCAACTGCTTGCGGAAGATGGGTTCGTCGTCACCTACACCGACAATGCCGGCGACGACCACGAGGAGGCCTTCAAGCAGCGCGAGTTCGAGAGGCGCTTCTTCTCCGAGGCTACCAACAAGGTTCTCTGCAAGACATTTCTCGAGAATGCATTGCGCGATCCCGTAAGCGGCGAGATAGGCAAATCCATCGTATTCGCCGTCAGCCAGAATCACGCCGCCAAGCTGACTCAGCTCCTGAACGAAATGGCCGACATGATGTATCCGGACAAGTACCAGTCCGACTTCGCCGTGCAAGTCTCTTCGCACGTTGCGGACGCCCAGCAGTTCACCATCAACTTCGCCAACAACAAACTGATGGGTTCGGAGAACTTCATACCGTCATACAAGACCAGCAGGGCCCGCGTGTGCGTGACTGTCGGGATGATGACCACCGGTTACGACTGCACCGACATCCTCAATCTGGGACTGTTTCGCCCAATCTTCTCGCCTACCGACTTCGTCCAGATCAAGGGACGCGGAACCCGCCAGCACGACTTCCGCGACGACCTTTTCGACGACGATCTCAAAGAGGAAGTGATTGAGCCGGACAAGACCACGTTCAAGCTCTTCGACTTCTTCGCCACCTGCGAGTACTTCGAGACCGAGTTCAATTACGACCAGGTGATTAAGCTGCCCACGCCGCCAACCTTAAACGGCGGCGGCAACGGTCGAGGTCGAGTGAAGCGGGGCGGCGCCTACGAGCACCTGGGCACGGACATTCTCAAGACAATTAGCGCGGAGCCTGTCGGCGCTGAGGGAATGAAGATCGACCGTATGTTATTTGGCCGGTTCGAGGAAGTCGTGCTCCAGGACGAGACCGTGGCGCAAGCGGTTGAGGCCGAGCAGTGGGAGGTAGCTGAAGATCACGTCATTCGCAACATCTTCGACCAGCCTGGAGACCGCTACACCCTCGACCGGTTGCGCAAAGCCGCCAACGTGGACCGTCCGTTGACCACCCGAGAGGTCCTGGAGAAGGCCTTCGGCTTGATACCGCGATTCAAGTCGAAAGACGAGCTACTCGAAGAAGAGTTCGCGAAGTTCATGGTCGACTACAGACCGTCAAAGGCTTCGTCGGTTATACCCATCAAGAATTTGTTCAAGGCTTACGCGACGAACGGCTCGGTGCGAGCCGCCATCGACGAGAGCAAGTCCGGTAATCTTGCCACGAATCCCGTCTTTTCCAGCCACGACCTAAGCCAGGTGCCGGAGACGTTCCGAAGGCTCGTTCCCGAATACATCAGGGACTACCTCTCTCTGAAAAGGTTCACCTCGTAGATTCCGATGCTTGACGCCGAAACCAAACGCCGCATCGATACCGCCCGCGACATCCTCGTCGGCAAGGTTCCCGATCCCAAGAGCCAGGTCGAGCAGATAACCATCGCGCTCATCTACAAGTTCATGGACGATATCGACGCCCAGAGCGAGGAGCTTGGCGGCGAGCGGAGCTTCTTCGCCGGCGAGTTCGCCCGCTATGGCTGGACCGCGCTCATGCGCTCCGGGCTGGGCGGTCACGAGGTGCTCGGCCTCTACGCCGAGGCCATAACCCGGATGCCCGAAAACCCGGGCATCCCGCCGCTCTTTCGCGACATCTTCGACAACGCTTACCTCCCCTACCGCGATCCCGAAACGCTGCGCGCGTTTCTCAAGGTCATTGACGAGTTCGAGTACGACCACTCCGAACGGCTGGGCGACGCGTTCGAATACCTGCTATCGGTCATGGGTTCCCAAGGCGACGCCGGGCAGTTCCGAACGCCCCGCCACATAATCGACTTCATCGTCGCGGTCATCGACCCCAAGAAAGACGAAACGGTACTCGACCCGGCCTGCGGCACCGCCGGA
>JAPOVO010000037.1 GCA_026708165.1 Chloroflexota bacterium
ACGAACACCTCCAACGAAGCGGGCGAACCCTCGTTCGAAGACCTGCGCGGCGACGTGGCGGACGGGGTCTACGTGGTGAACTGGCTGGGCGGGCAGACGGCGATGGAGATGTTCACATTTCGCGCGATGGAGGCTTACGCGATCCGCAACGGGCGCTTGGCGGAGCCGCTTCGCGGAGTGACGTTGACCGGCAATGTTTTCGAGACCCTGAAGAACATCGACGCGGTAGCCGACGACTTCATGTGGGACCCGGGCGGGGGCGGTTGCGGCAAGGGCGGGCAGGCGCCTCTGGCCGTCGGAGCCGGCAGCCCTCACATTCGCGTCGCCAAGTGCGTGATCGGCGGCGTGTGATGTTCGATCAACAGGTGCTCGAACTTGCAGAGAAATCCACCGACCAAGCGGAAGCGTTCTTCAGTTCAAGCTCCACGACTCCGGCGGTGTTTCAGGCGAACAAACTCAAATCGCTGGAGACCAAGGACTCGCGATCGCTTACGCTGCGCGTCATAAAAGACGGTCGGATCGGTGTTACCTCGACCAGCCGAAGCGACGATCCCGCCGCAGTCGTGCGGGACGCGCTGGCCTCGGCCCAATTCGGAGCGGAAGCGCAGTTCGAGTTTCCGCCGCTAGGCGAGAGGACGGAAGTCGACGTCTTCGACAGCGAAACGCCCGCGTTTCCCGTCGAGCGGATGGTGGAGGCGGGACGGGAACTGATCTCGCGTCTGCTGGACTACAACCCAGATCTGCTGATCGACGTTTCGCTCGACAAGTCGCAAAGCGAGACCCGCATCTCCCGCGACGGCGTTACCGACTCATACCGGCGCACGGGATTCGGCATGTCGGTCAGCGCGAACCTTATTCGGGGCACCGACATGCTGGACGTCTTCTCGTTCGACGTCTCGTGCGCGCCGGAGATCGACGCCGGCTCCCTCTTTACTGAAATCAGAGACAAGCTGGAGCTGGCGAAGGAGACGGGGGCGGTCACATCCGGAAAGCTGCCAGTCGTCTTTACGCCGATAGCTTTGATGCTGACGGTGGGACCGGCGCTTGGCGCGGGCTTCAACGGCAAGATGGTCGAGCAGGGAGCGTCGCCGCTGGCGGCGAAACTAGGCGAAAAGGTCTTCGACGAGCGGCTGAGCATTCACGACGACGCAACGCTCGACAGGCGCCCGCGGTCGAGTCCGTTCGACGACGAGGGAGTGCCCACGCGCCGAGTGCCGCTGGTCGATAACGGCGTGGTGTCGAACTTCCTCTATGACTTACAAACGGCGGGAAAAATGGGGACCAGCTCGACCGGCAACGGCTATCGCGGCGCGGGCAATCCCTCTCCCAGCTCGACCGCGGCCGTCTTCGGCGCGGGTGACGGGTCGATCGAGGAGATCATCGCGGGAATCGAAGAGGGGTTGCTGGTCGAGTACATACTCGGCGGCGGGCAGTCGAACGTGCTGCGGGGCGATTTCGGCGGCAATGTCCACCTTGGATTCAAGATCGAGAACGGACAGCTCGCCGGACGCGTAAAGGACACGCTAATTGCAGGCAACGCCTACGAGGTGCTGGGGAATGTACGGCAGATCGGCGGGGAGCGCCGGTGGGTGGGCGGCAGTCTCTATTGTCCGCCGGTGGCGCTGGAAGGGGTAACCGTCTCGACCAAAGCGTCCTAGCGGGGGGCTTGGGGGTTAGTCAGGGCGTCATCACGCTCTCCCGATCAGGCCGGAGGCCGGACAGGCTCTGCGCGGGGACGAAAAAAGTGCCGGACATCGAGCCTCCCGTCATGCCCGACTCAAATGGGGCTCCCGGGCTCCCAGAGGTGCGAATGGAGGCAGAGAGTCTGGATTCCCGCTTTCGCGGGAATGACGGTAAGGGGCTTGGAGTGACGAGTGGGGCGCAGGAAGGACGACCGTTTTGGCGCTCCCGACCAACCGGTTGGTGCGGCGAGCCGCCTAATCGAGACGTACCAGCTCGCCTGATTCCGCCGATTCGTAGAGGGCGTCGACGATCCGGGCGACCATAAGCCCGTGGTCGCCGGTTATGAGCGGACTTCGATCTTCGAGAATCGCGCCTACGAAGTCTCCCATCGACTCAACGTGCTCCGGTTGGCCTTCGGTCAGTGCGTTGGGGGTCCAGTCCATGAGCGCCGTGCCGGTGTCCTTGTAAACCCTCAGCGGGAACAGGTCGGCCCCGCCGCGGTCGCCGCAAAGCTGGACGACCTGCTGGCTCTTTTCGACGTTGAGCGCCCAACTCGTCTCCAGGACCAGCGTGGCGCCGCCCTCGAGATTCACGGTGGCGAGGGCGAAGTCCTCGACGTCGAACTCATCCGTCTTCCATTTGCCCCAAGGGTTGAACACGTCATCACGTTTGCCGAACCCGGTGTAGGTCGCGCCCAGCACCGAAACGGGCTTGGGACGGCCCATCAGCCAGAGGGTCAGGTCGAGCATGTGCACGCCGAGGTCCATCAGCGCGCCGCCACCGCTGTGCTCGCGGATGTGAAAGACTCCCCAGGACGGAATGCCCCGGCGGCGGTTGTAGACCGTGCGGGCGAAATAGATTTCACCCAACTCCCCGTCGTCGACGATCTGCTTGAGGAGCTGGGGCTCCCGGCCGAAACGGGTCTGAAAATCTATGGCCAGCACTTTCCCGTTCTCCCGGGCGGCCTCGACCATGGCCGCCGCCTCGGCGGCGTTCATGGCCATGGGCTTTTCGCACATGACGTGCTTGCCCGCGTTGAGGGCGTCGATAGTGGCGGGAGCATGAACCGCGGGCGGCGTGCAGACGCTGACCGCGTCGATCTCATCCAGATCGAGAAGCTGTCGGTAGTCGCTGAACGCCTTCGGAATGTTGTTGTCTTTGGCGAACTTGACCGCCCGGTCGGCGTCGACGTCCGCCACGGCCAGCACCCGGCACCTATCTGAGACGGCCTTGTAACCGGGTAGGTGGGCTCCGGAAGCGATGGCGCCCGACCCGATTATCCCGATGCCCAGTTTCTCTGCCATAGAAAAGACGACCTCTACCGGCTAGGGCGAAGAGCGGTCGCGCTCTCCGCCGATCAAATAAGTCCAATTATCGCGGATGCAAGTTTCAATACTGAAAGGCTGCTCAAACGCGATCAAACGCCGCCCGGCGGAATAGCTTGGACGTCAGACAGCGGCGTTCAGGTGGCCCTGTCGCGAGCGTAAGTTGCCGAAAAGAGCTGCCGTTCCATCTGGTCTTCGTTGAGCATGGGCCTCAGCTCTTCCCAGAACTCCGCAACCCTTTCGCAGCGAAGCAGGTTTTCCCAGGCGGTCTCGAACGCGCTCATGTCTTCGAAGTGGTATTCCACGGTGATCGCGCTGCAGTTTCGGCAGTTTACGAAGATCCGGCCCGACGGCCAGCCGATCCGGGTAAGCTCCTCGCAGGCCCACCTCTTGATAGCCCGGCGAGCGGAATCGGCGCTGCCCTCCACTGCCGAAGCCGACCACTGGAATACGATCACGCGCGGACCGAGACCCCGTTGCGCGGCGGGGCACCGCGAGAACTCGAACGGCCTGCCGGTATCGCTTTACAGAGCGACCGAGGATAAACTCTCAGACTTCCCCCTACGCCGTCTTATAATTCGGACCAGCGTCTTTTTGGATACTAAACCAATACCAGTCTGACATATCAGAGGATAAATGCCGACTTACGAGTACGCGTGCGACGAAAACGGCCACAATTTCGAGATATTTCAGCGTTTCGTCGACCAACCGCTAAGCGAGTGCACGGTTTGCGGCGCCCCAGTGCGCCGCGTAATTCATGCGGCCGGGGTCATTTTCAAAGGGGACGGATGGTACGTCACCGCCAACCGCTCGAACGATGAAAAGAGCAAATACCAGAAGGACGAGCGGGGCGAGTCCTCATCTGACAAGTCGAGCACGGAGCCGATCAAGGCGGCGGCCAACGGCGAGAGCTCGAAGAACGACAGCCCCTCCAGCGACTCGGGAGGCGACAGCAGTTCGCCGGCCGCCGGAAAGAAATCCGGCGCGGCGACCAGTAGCTAGTCGCCCTGAACAGACGATTCCCGGACCATCACGATGAGAGCGGTCGTGCAGCGGGTCCGGCGAGCTTCCGTGCGGATAGGCGACTCCGACGGGCGACGTATCGAGAGCGGCCTGGTCGTTCTCGCCGCCGTGGCGGAAACGGATGAGGCGGCCGACGCCGACTACATCGCGGACAAGGTGAGCAATCTGCGGATCATGGACCTGAACGGGCGGATGGACCGGTCAGTCGTCGACATATCCGGCGAGGTGATGCTGATTCCGCAATTCACTTTATACGCCAACACCCGTAAAGGGCGGCGGCCCAGTTTTTCGGCCTCGGCAAGGCCCGAAAAGGCGAAGCCGCTGCTGGAGCGGCTGCGGTCGAACCTGACCTCCGGGGGACTTGGAGTCGTCACGGGGGAGTTCGGGGCGCACATGATGGTCGATCTGACCAACGACGGTCCTGTGACGATAATCCTGGACAGCGCCGACCGCCACCGGTCGAGGAGGTCCGCTTAGCTTGAGCGCCAAGACCAGGCCGATAGACCGCGTGCGCGGCGCGAGCGATCTGAAACCGGACCAGTGGGCGGAGGTCGTCGACGTTCGCGAAAGCCTTGCCGAAACCTACTCGCTGTTCGGCTATCGCGGCGTGGACGTACCGATACTGGAGCACACCGAACTGTACCGGCGGAAGGCCGGCGCCAACATCATGTCGCAGGTCTACTCCTTCACCGACCGCGGGGGGCGTTCGGTATGCCTGCGTCCGGAGTTCACGGCCTCCATAGTCCGGTTCTTCGCGGCCACACGGTCCGAGCTGCCGAGTCCGGCGCGGCTCCACTATTCAGGACCGGCTTTCCGCTACGAAAAGCCAAAACGCGGCACGTACCGTCAATTCACCGAGAGCGGAGTCGAGCTCCTGGGTGTGAACGGACCAGCCGCCGACGCCGAGATAATCCAACTTGCCGTAGCCGCTCTGGAAAGGCTCGGGATACGCCGGTTCGATCTCGTACTCGGCCACTTGGGAATCCTGTCCGAGTTTCTCTCGGGACTGGGGTTATCCGAGCGTTCCGAATCGCTGCTTAGGGAGAGCCTGGACAGCATTCAAAGATCGGACTCCAGCATCGGGCCGCTGCGCTCGCGACTGGAGGAGGCGATCAACGGCTCGGTCTCGGAAGGTCTCGCGGACGCTTCGAGACAGCTAGACGAGGTCTTCGAGCGAGTGCCGGACCTGAAGCCGCAAGACTTGAGGGCGATCATCGACAGCGTGGTCGCGGGTCTAGAGATGACGCCCGGCGGCGGCAGGGACCGGTCGGAAGTGGTCGCCCGCCTTCTAACGAAACTGACGCGATCCAACGAGATGGGACGTATCGACCGGGCGCTCGACTTCATCGAGCGGCTGGCGAAGGTCGTAGACCGGCCCGAAGCTGCGCTGCTGAATACGAGGGAGCTTCTGGCGGAGTTCAAGCTCTCTTCGAAGCCGCTGGATTATGTGGAAGAAATGTTCGAGCAGCTTGCCGCCGCCGGTGTGGATACCGGCGGGTTTACCTTCAATCCGGCACTGGGACGAGGGTTGCAGTACTACACGGGGATCGTCTTCGAAGTCTTCGCCGCCGACGCGGAGTCGAGTTTCCAGGTGTGCGGCGGAGGGCGGTATGACGATCTCGTCGAGATTTTGACCGGTCTGCCGTCCACGCCGGCGGTTGGCCTCACATTCGGCATCGAGAGGCTTCTGATGGCGATGGGCGGCGAACGACCGACCGCGACCGTAAACCGGTCCGACGTGCTAGTCGCCACAATCAGAGGCGAGAACCTGGACTATGCAACGAAGGTGTGCAATCTGCTGCGCAGCGCGGGCATGAGCACCGAGCTTGACCTGAAGGGTCTCGGCATCGCCGCGAACCTGGCGGCCGCGGACCGCACGGGGATCCCGGTGGTGGTGGTGCTGGGGGACCGTGAGGCCACGTCAGGAGAGGCGTCTTTGCGGGTGATCGCGACGGGAGAGCAAAAGACGGTGGAACTCGACGTCCTGGCTGGGGAGGTTCGAGCCGCAATGGGAGACCGGAAGGTCTAGAGTGAACGAGAGCCTGAGTTTCGCGATTCCAAGCCGGGGCCGTATCGGCGACCTTGCCGCCGCGTTCATGGCGGCGTGCGGGATGAGGATTCTGCGTCCCAATCCGAAACAGTACGCCGCGCGCGTCCCGTCGCTGCCGGGCGTGCAGGTCCACATGCAGCGGGCCGCCGACATCATCTACCAAGTCTCGGAAGGAAACGCCGACATCGGGATAACCGGCTACGACCTCTACCTGGAGCGCCGGGGAGAAGGCAGCGACGTATTCGTGATTCACGACGACCTGGGATTCAGCCGCGCCCGGCTCGAGATCGCGGTGCCGGACTCATGGGTCGACGTTTCGCACATCGACGATTTGGCTGAGCTGGCGCTGAGCTTCAGACGCGAAGGCCGGGACCTGCGAGTGGCGACCAGCTATCCGAGGCTCGTCAGGGACTTCCTGCTAAGCCGGAGTATCCAGAACTTCTCCCTGACAGAGGCGGGAGGAAGCGTCGAAGCGGCTCCCGCGATGGGATCCGCCGACGTGATAGTGGATGTTGTAGAGACAGGCACTTCACTGAACGAGAACCGGCTGAAGATGATCGGCGGCGGAACGATCCTCGAATCGAAGGCGTGCCTCATCGGATGCGCGAGAACTCTAAAGTCGAGAACTTCCAAGCTCGAACTCACCAGAAAGGTGCTTGAATTCGTCGATGCGTACCTCGACGGGAGCAAAGCGGTCACGTTGACGGCCAACGTCGCGGGCGAGTCCGAAGAGCAGGTGGCCAAGCTGGTGATGGACCAGACCGAGCTCGCGGGCGTAGAAGGCCCCACGGTGTCGAGGCTCTATTCAAAGTCGAAGAACGACCTGGCGTCGTGGTACGCCGTCAGCGTCACGGTCAGGTCGAGGTCGCTGCTGGCGGCCGTGGACCACTTCAGGTCAATAGGCGCGTCGTCGGTCATAGCCCGACCGGCTTCCTACGTATTCCACGAGTTCTCGGACAGCTACCGAAAGCTGCTGGGCCAACTGGGGATCGACCCTTGACGCCGACCCGAATATTCCGTGGGACGGCCGAGGTTCGTAAGTCGCTGCTCCGGAGGCAACCGCTGGGATCGCCCTCGCTCGGCATGGAAACCCAAGGGCTGCTGCGCCGGGCGTACGACGCGGACCTATCGCCAGAACAGTTCGTCGAGACCGTATTCCGCGAAGTCGCGGCTAGCGGCGACCGCGAGCTACGCAGGCTTTCAGGGATTCTGGACAGCACTCCCGCGGTCGAACTGGAGGTCTCCAGCGACCGGATTTCCGGCGCACTCGACGAAGTCAGCCGGGAACTGCGGGACGATCTTGAGACGGCCGCCGGGCGAATTCGGAGGTTTCACGAGCGAACGATCCCGGAGTCGTGGTTCGACGAGCAGACCGGACTGGGACAGCGGATCAACCCCATCGGTAAGGTTGGAATCTACGCGCCGGGCGGGAGAGCGTCATATCCATCTTCGATCTTGATGTCTGCCATTCCCGCAGCCGTTGCGGGCGTGACCGAAATATTCCTGTGTATACCGCCCGGCAATGACGGGCGGCCCTCGCGCGTCTCGCTCGCGGCGGCGGCCGTTGCCGGAGTGGACCGGGTGTTTTGCGCCGGGGGCGCGCAGGCAATCGCGGCAATGGCGCTTGGAACCGAGACGATCCCGAAAGTCGACAAGATCGCGGGTCCCGGCAACCTGTTCGTCGTGCTGGCATTGCGGAGAGCCTTCGGGATGGTGGGAGTCAGCTTGCTGCCGGGACCGACCGAGACGCTCATAATCGCCGACGCCAACGCCGGGGCGGAACACGTTGCGGCGGACCTTCTAGCCCAAGCCGAGCACGACGAACTGGCGTCACCCCTGCTGCTGACCGACTCTTACGAGCTTGCCGAAGAGGTTCAAAGCCGCCTTGTCGACGATCTGGCGGACCTCCCGCTGCGAACAATCGCGGCGGAATCGCTGCGCACGCTGGGCGGGATCGGCGTGGTAGACACGCTGGACGAAGCGGTCGAGCTGGCCAACGATTACGCACCCGAACACCTGTGCCTGCTGGTTGAAGAGCCGAGATCGCTCGCGCGCAAGGTCCGCAACGCGGGAGGCGTGTTCCTGGGCCGTTCGTCGCCGGAAGTGGTGGGTGACTACGCGGCGGGACCGAGTCACGTTATGCCGGTAGGGGGTACCGCCGCGTTCGCGTCGCCGCTCAATGTCGGCGACTTTGTAAAGATAACGAGCGTTTTCGACATACCGGACCGCGATTCAAAGCATCTTGCCGAAGTTTCGGCGAGGCTGGCGCGCGTGGAAGGTCTCGAAGGGCACGCACGGGCGGCTGATCTTCGCGCGGGCGTCGCGGCTCAACCGGCGTTGGACGGCGCTTGAACCGGCGTCTGGCTACAATCCGCAGGGAATAGTGCGGCAGACATTCATACGGGGAAGCTGTTGAGAAACGGTCGCTGCGAGCGCAAGACGCTGGAAACCGACGTCCGGGTATCGCTGAACCTGGACGGAGCGGGCGAACACGAAGTCGACACGGGAATCGGATTCCTGGACCACATGCTTGCCCAAATAGCCCGCCATGGGCTGTTCGATCTGGAAGTACAAGCCGACGGCGACCTTCACGTAGATGCGCATCACACCGTTGAAGACGTTGGGATTTGCCTCGGAAAAGCGTTCGACGAAGCATTGGGCGACCGGGCGGGAATAGTACGGATGGGCACCGCGACGGTTCCGATGGAGGAAGCGCTGGCGCTCGTCGCGGTGGACGTGGGCGGGCGGCCCATGTGCGACTTTCGGGGGGAGTTTTCGAGCGATTCGATAGGACAGCTCGACACGCAACTCATTCCGCATTTCATCAGCTCGATGGCCGACAACATGCGGGCCAACATCCACGTCCACATACTGAGCGGCAAGAACGACCACCACCGAGCCGAGGGGGTGTTCAAGGCGCTGGCGAAGGCACTCGATACGGCCACGGCGGTCGACCCTCGCCGTGAGGGGCAAGTTCCATCGACCAAGGGGAGCATTGCCGGCGGCGAGAGCTAAAGCCGGGAACGTGGCGCGGCCTTTCAATCAATAATGGTGGTAATTGGCGGGAGTCGCGGAGCAAGGTTCGCTTGAATGCCAGAGAATCCAATGCGCGGACAAGTCGTTAGCGTTCCATGAAAGTCGGCCTCGTCTATCAGCCCAAGACCGGAGCGGCGGTGGCCACCGCGAGCGCCGCGCACGACCGTCTGAGGGAGTTGGGACATTCGTCCTGGATGCTTCCCTCATGGGAGATGGGCGAAACGACCCCGAGACTGCGCGATACCGAGCTTTTGCTTTCGCTCGGGGGCGACGGCACGCTTTTGCGCGCGGTTCGCGCGGCCGCGCCGTTCGGGACTCCCTGCATCGGCGTGAACTTCGGAAAGCTGGGATTCCTGACCGAGCTTGAAGCACTGGATATCGAGTCCCTCATCGCCAAGGTCGAGGCCGGGGAGGGATGGCTGGAAGAACGGGTGATGCTGGACTGGCGCCTGATCCGTCGAGACCGCGAAGTAGCCAGCGGCTTCGCGACGAATGACATCGTGGTCGCGCGCGGCGCGATAAGCCGCGTCATCGACATCTCGCTGGAAATCGACGGCGGCTCGATCGTGACCTATACGGCGGATGGAGTGGTCGTGACTAACCCGACGGGTTCGACCGGCTACGGACTGGCGCTCGGAGGGCCGATAATGCACCCGCAGGCTCGAACGCTAGCGATAGTTCCCATTTGTCCGTTCCTCACCGCGAACAACTCGCTGGTCGCCGGGGCGGATGCCCAGATCGATCTGACCGTCGATTCGCAGCACGAAGTGGGTCTCACGGTGGACGGGCAAACTCACATACCCATGCAGGACGGCGACCGCGTATCGTGCACCGCCTCGGAGCACTCAGCACGTTTCCTGAGATTCGGGCCTCGCAACTACTTTTTTCCGGTGCTTGCCAGAAAGATGCGCTGGTCGGTTCCGAGAGAGATCCTCAATCCCGATCCACCGCCGGAGTAGCCGCCGTGCTGGCCAATCTGCACATACGGGACTTTGCGCTCATCGAAGAGGTGACACTCGAATTCGGCCCCCGGTTCAACGTAGTGACTGGGGAGACAGGCGCCGGCAAGTCCATCATCATCGACGCGATCTCTCTGCTGCTCGGAGCGCGGGCGTCACCGGAATTCATAAGGAGAGGGGCCGACTCGTTCTACGTCGAGGGCATCTTCACCCTCGATGACAGCCCCACCGCACAGCCGGTCCTCGCCCAACTTGGCCTCGAATCCGACGAAGGACAGGCCATCATTTCACGCGAGCAGACCAAGTCGCGGTCGACCGCCAGGATCGACGGCAAGGCCGTCCCGCTAAGGAACCTGCAAAGTCTGGGACCGGGGCTGGTCGACATTCATGGTCAGAGCGAGCAGCTTTCGCTGCTCCGGCCGGCCCGTCAACGGGAGCTTCTGGATGAGTTCGCCGGGCTTACCGGATTGCGGGAGGAAGTCGGACGCCTGGCGCGGGAGCGGCGGGAGATAGACCGGAAAGTCGACTCGCTCAGAACCGACGAGCGCGAACTTGCCAGAGAAGCCGACCTACTCACGTTCCAAATAGAGGAAATCGAATCGGCCGGTCTGGACGCAGAAGACGAGTCCCGGCTAAACGCCGAGCACACGCGACTAGCCAACAGCCGGCGCCTGGCCGAGCTGGCGGGCTTGGTCGAAGCCTCGCTGAGCGCATCCGACACCGGCATCTCCGCGAGCGACGCGGTAGGCCGGTCGCTGGACGACATGCAGGAAATAGCCCAACTGGATGGAGCCTTAAGGCCCCGGTTGGAGCAGCTCGAGGCGGTCTCGGAACTGCTGGATGAGCTGGCGGGGGAAATGCGCGACTATGCGGAATCGGTCGAGTCCGATCCCGAGCGGCTCCAGGAGCTTGAATCGCGGCTCGAATTGCTCGCCACGCTCAAACACAAGTACGGCGACTCCATCGGGGAAGTTATCGAGTTCGGTGAATCGGCGCGGGAGCAGCTAGCCAGAATTGCGTACTCAGACGAAGAGCGCGAACACCTCGAAGCGCGCCGGCTGATCGTGGAGGAGCAGCTATCACAGGGCTGCGCCGAGCTTTCGAAACGACGCCGGTCAAGCGCCGCCGCGCTCACCAAAGCGATGCTCGAAGGACTTGAGGAAGTCGGAATGAAGGACGTGCGGTTCGACGTTGAGTTCTCGACCGCGCCAGACGGCAACGGCATTCGCCTGCCGGGCCGCGATGAGCGGGTGAGGGTGGACGAGTCGGGCGTCGACAGGGTTTCCTTCCTGATAGCTCCGAATCCGGGAGTGCCCGCAAAGCCCGTGGCGAACATAGCGTCGGGCGGGGAAACGTCGCGAATAATGCTGGCGCTGAAGGCGGCGCTGGGCGAATCGGACAAGACGCCGACACTGATATTCGACGAGGTCGAGCAAGGCGTAGGAGGTCGAAACGCCAGGATCGTCGGCCAGAAGCTGGCGCTGCTGTCCAGGAGCCACCAGGTGTTATGCGTGACTCACCTTCCGCAGGTAGCGGCGTTCGCCGACACCCATCTCTACGTCGAGAAGACTCCGGGCAAGGATCGAACGACAGTCAGTGTTCAGAGGCTCGGAAAGCAGGGAACTCTCGAAGAACTGGCGCAAATGGCGGGGTCCGGCCCCGGAGCCCAACGCTCGGCCGGCGAGATGCTGCGACAGGCCGAGGACTGGAAAGCCGAGCTCGCCAGAGCGTAGCGGACCGCGAGACGGTGGCCCCCAACGGCCGTATGCGGTGATAACCTAAACGCAAGAAGATTTCAGTCCACGGGAACGGCGCCTCCTGACCGTCGACGATCAGCAGGCGCTTTTCGTGTCTCTAAGGAGATCGCCCAGGGATTGGCAACTCAAGACTTCGCAGAGAGACCAGGTTCTGGCAGCCTGGAACAGGCTCGGGCGGAACTGCTGCATTCGGTAGACCGCTTCCGGCGCAGGATTCGAACGGCCGGGACTGCCAGGATGATCCCGCGCGCGGCGGCCGTGGCTCTTTGGGCCGCGTTGGCGGGCGAGCTTTTCGGAGTGCGTTTCGACTCGACGGCGGTCCGCAGCGGAATTATCGCCGTGGGCGTGGTTGTCGGCGTAGCACTACTTTCGCACAGCTTTATGAGAAGGCCCAGCGCGCTAAGCGCCGCGCTGGAGTTCGACCTTCGGCTGGGGCTAAAGGAGCGTCTCTCGACGGCGGTAGAGCTTGCGGATTCGCCCGGAAAGTTCCTGCTGCTGCCGAGCCAGATCGCCGACGCGGCAAGGCGGGCGGCAGCGATCGAGCCATCCCGGGCGTACCGTCTGCCGCTCCCGCGCCTCGACATGCTGGCGGCGCTAGTCGGAGCGCTGCTGCTGGCGGCGTGGCACTTCATGCCCTCGCAGTCAGGGATACGGGCGTCCGTGACGTCAATGCTCGAACCGCCTGTAGAGCGAACAGACGAAACAATCGGCGGCGAGTTGAGTGCCGACGGAACGATTCCCATCGAGCCCGCAATGGACCGGCTCGAACGCTCGACCAGAGATCGGATGCGCGATTCGCTGGAGCAGCTTGAGCGCATCTCCAACCCCGAAGCGCAGGCGCTCCGACAGCGGCTGGCGGACGCCGCCGAAGCGCTTATGGAGACACGGGTCGCGCGGGACGCCGGAAGGCGTCTCTCCGGGGAAGATTACCCCGGGGCCGCAGAAGCCCTGCGCGAGCTATCGGAGTCCCTCGACAAGCTCAATTCGGCGGAAAGACAAGAGCTTATCGAGGGTCTAGAAGAGGCAGCGGCGGCCACTTCGGAGGACCAACTGCTTTCGAGCCAGTTCTCCGACGCAGCCCGCTCGATGGAAATCTACCAGGACCGCAGCGCGGCCGAGTCGATCCAGCAGATTGCTCAAAGAATCGAAGAGGCGGAGGCGATGCTGGACTCGGAACAGGTGCTGCAGAGCCGGATCGAGCAGCTACAGCGGGCGCTCGGAATCGGCGGGACGAGACCGACCGGGCAGGAGTCGGGCGGGCAGACGAACCAAGCCAAAGGCTCTTCGGGGAGCCAGGACGGCGCTAACGAAGACGGCCAGGGAACCGGTCTGACCTCGGGCGCACAAGGCAGGGAACTCGGCGATCTCGAGGACATGGGCGCGGAAACGCGCCTGGACGCGCTGGGCAATCTTGAGGTTGTTGAACTGGAGGCCGGCCAGGAGGCGCCCACCGAGAGCTTCGAGCGACCTCAGCTCCAGCTGGGCCGAAAGATGGACGTCAGTCTCAATCCATCCGCCGGAGAAATGGGCGCGGTTCGGGCGCGGCGCGACTCCAACAATCAAATCCCGCTGGACGCGATGCCCTGGATCAGCCGCTATTTTTCGCCCCCGGAGGGACAGTAGTTGCAGGCGTTAGACACGGAAGTCCGGAGCTTTCAACGGACCGCCCGCGGGCTTCAGGAGTCCATCGGGCGGGTAATCGTGGGCTACGAGGAGCAGATCCGGCAGGTAGTCGTAGCGATGCTGGCAGGAGGCCACTGTTTGATAGAAGGCGTGCCGGGGCTGGGCAAGACGCGGCTCGTGCGCACGATCGCCGAAGCGCTCGAACTGGAGTTCTCCAGGATCCAGTTCACGCCTGACCTGATGCCGGCAGACATCACGGGGACGACGATCATCCACGCAACGGATACAGGAGACAGGGCCTTTCGATTCGAGAGAGGCCCCGTTTTTGCCAACATCGTCCTGGCGGACGAAATAAACAGGGCGACTCCCAAAACGCAGTCCGCCCTGCTGGAGGCCATGGAGGAGCAGACGGTAACCATCGCCAGGCAGACCTACGGCATTCAAGCGCCCTTCTTCGTCATTGCCACGCAGAACCCCATCGAGATGGAGGGCACATATCCGCTGCCCGAGGCCCAATTGGACAGATTCTTCTTCAAGATCGCGGTCGGGTATCCCGAACGCGACGACCTGGAGCGGATACTCGACCGGACCACCGTCGGACGGGTCCCGAAGGCAACCCGAGTGGCCGAGCGCACGGAGATTCAGTCGATGATCCGCCTCGCCAGGGACGTGCCAATAGCGGGCCACGTCACCCGCTACGCGGTGGACCTGATCAAGGCGACCCATCCGGACGGCGCCGATGCTCCCGACATAACCCGGCGGTTCGTGCGTTTCGGCGCGTCGCCGCGAGCCGGTCAGGCGCTCATCATGGCCGGCAAGGTGACGGCTTTGATGGACGGACGACTCAACGTCTCCTACGACGACATTAGGGAAGCGTTTTCCCCGGCCGTCCGACACCGGCTGCTGCTCAACTTCGAAGCAGAAGCCGACGGCCTTACGGCGGACAACATCCTCAACGAGATTGCAATGAAAACCCGTCCGGAGGGCGGCCCGGGGGGTTAGCCCCCAAGACGCGGCGAGCGGTGTCTGAGGAACCACGCGACATCGATCTGCCTGCCGCGTTTAGAGGGAGACTGGCCAGCCTCGACATAGTCTCCAGACGTCCTCACGACAATCCACGGATCGGCGGCAGACGGAGTCACCGCAAGGGTACCTCTATCGAGTTTGCCGACTACCGCCGTTACACGCCCGGAGACGACTATCGCCAGATCGACTGGAACATCGACGCCCGGACCGGCGACCTATTCGTAAAGGTCCGCGAAGCCGAGGAATTGCTTGCGGTCCACATTCTGATCGATTGCAGCGCGTCGATGGACACGGGCAAGAGCAGCAAGCTGGATTACGCGATCAACCTGGCGGCGGCGCTGGCCTACGTTGCTCTTTCGAGCGGCGACACCGTATCGGCGGCGCGTTTTTCTACACGTATCGGAGACCAGGCGGGACCGTTCAGCGGACTACGGGATGTGACTCGGATGCTCGAGTTTCTACAGGGCACGCGACCGGAAGGCGGGACCTCGGTCGTCGACTCGCTTCGGGAGTACGCGGCGCGCCGAATCCCCACCGGCGTGGCTTTCATGATCTCCGATCTTCTCTCACCGAGCGCCCACCGGGGGCTTGGGATGCTGAGTCAAAGGGGCTACGAGACAGTGGTTTTGCACGTGATGGACAGGGAGTTTCTCAGCCCGGACATCGACGGCGAGACGGAGCTTGTCGATTGCGAGTCCGGCGAGAAGCTGATCCTGCACGGTGACGAGGACCCCGTGGAACGCTACAAGAGCAACCTGCGCCGGTGGCTGGAGCAGGTCGCGGCGTTCTGCGGACGGGTGGGCGTGCGCTATATGGCCATCGAGACGGACTGGCCGGTCGAAGAAGTAGTGCTGAACCGTCTGCGGATGAAGGGCGTTCTCTCGTGAACTGGCTAGCGTCCGCCGCGTTTGGCTGGTTTGCGCTGCTGGCGATCCTGCTGATCATCTATCTGCTGCGGCCCCGGAGGCAGCGGATCGTGGTTCCGAGCCTGATGCTCTGGCTGCCAGATGAAAGGAGCGAAACGGGAAACTCGTTCTGGCGGTGGCTTCGCCGACACGTGCTGCTCATACTCCAGATTCTCGCTCTGGTCGCGCTGATACTGTCGCTCGCCCGGCCCGCATGGTCACAGTCGGAAAGGATCACGCAGGACCTGGTCTTGATCGTGGACGGCTCCGGTAGGTTCACAGCGCCCGCCGGGACCGGGACCATTTTCGAGAGCGTCCAGCGCGCCGCGCGCGAGTACGTGGAAGGAATCGACAGCCCGGCGGCCGTGTCCATAATCCTGGCGGCAAACCTGCCGCGAATAGTCACGGTACGCGAATCCAGCGTCGGGGCCGTGCGCGACGCGCTGAGGGAGCTCGAACCGGGTTACGGTCCGGCAGACATGGAAGCAGCGCTGGAGATAGGCCAGTCGATACTCAGAGATGGCCCCGGCGGCTCGATCGCAATAATCTCGGATGGACGCTTCCGAATAGCAAAGTCCCAACTCCTCGACAACGCCGGTCTGGTTGAGGTAGCGCCGGGCACTCCCGAGCTACGCATCGACCGGGTAATCGCCAGACAAGCTCCGGACGGCGCGATGCAGGTGCTGGTTGGAGTAACGAACACGTTTGCGGATTCCAAAGCGGTCGAGGTCGAGCTCGCGGTGGGCGGTGAAGAAACCGCTTCCCTATCGGTCCAAGTCCCGGCGAATAGCCGGGCGGGCGTCGTTTTCGAGGACGTCGGGCCGGCCTCAACAGCCGGTATCTCGGTGTCGCTCACCGGCCAACCGGCAAGCGAAACCCGCGCCGGCGCGCCCCCTTCTCGAATGTCCGGATCAACGGAGCTCCGGGCCGCCGTGGTCAGCGGCGAGCCGTCTTCGTATATCCGCGCGCTTGACATACTCCCCAATGTGATCGTTCAGGGGGTCGCTCCGTCGGAGTACGATCCAAGGGCGAGTTTCGACCTCTACGTCTTCGATCGGTTCGTGCCGGACACGCTTCCACGGGCGAGCATGATCTTCTTCAATCCCCCTTTGGACAACCTCGTTTTCGAGGTCTCGGCCGAAGTCTCCGGCTCGCTGCCTATCGAGGCGCACAATTCACCGCTGCTTCAGTTCGTGGACCTGAGCTTTCTCGAACCGGGCGAGGGCGGTTCGATCTCGATACCCGAATGGTCCAGGCCCGACCTGCTGCTCGACGCTGGAGCGGCGATGTTTCACGGAGTGCTAGACGGACGGCGCACGGTG
>JAPOVO010000212.1:0-14288 GCA_026708165.1 Chloroflexota bacterium
GAAGTCGTAGGGGTAGTCGTAGTCGTGCAGCCTGGTGGGCAGCGGACGGTCGTCGCCGGATTCGTCGATGATGCGCACTCCGGGAACTTCCCGGAACTTGACGTATGGAGGCGTCATTTCCTCTTCGATGGCCTCGAAGGTGGTGTTGGAGTTGTGGGAGACGCCCAGCAGGAGGATCTGCGCGTCCGTTGCCATGATCTTCTGATAGGGGCTGTCGGCGCCGCAGTTGGTGTCAGAGTGGGTGCTGGTGAGATAGGCTGCGGCCGGGCCGAGCGCTGATATCGAATCGACGAGGTGGGGACTTCGGCCGTGGGCGCGTTTGCGAACGGCCTCAGAGATTACGCCGCGCCAGGCGGGCGTGTTCAGGACGTCGAATACGGGATTCGGCCCCAGGTCCGCCGAGGGCTGACCGGCGGCGGAGGCGACGGTGCCCTCTGGGCCTACCACCTTCAACAGCGCCTCGACGACAGTTTCGGCGCCGCCCTCGACGTAGCCGAATTTGCTGAGCGACGAGTGGCAGAGGACCGTGTCGCCCGGCTGGACGCCGACGCGCCGGAGGCCTTCGATCAGGTGGTCGAGAGTTACGTGTATGCACTGCCGCCTGCGCGTCTCGATGTCCATTTTGGGCATGTCCGCAACCTCCGGGTGCTGGTTGGTTGGTCGGTACAGGTTATAGGTTTGGGCAATGGAGGGGGCGTAGGGATGTGCCTGAAGGAGGAAAACGGGTTGGGGCGCGAGGGACGAAGGCAGGGGTATGGGATTAGATTTCTCGGCTTCGCTCGGAATGACAGTTGGGGCGCTCGGAGTGACAGTTTGACCTAGACGAGAGAGGGGATGGATTCCCGCTTTCGCGGGAATGACGGTAAAGGGCGGGATGATGGCAAGAGACGGAAGGCTGGTAAGGGCACAGGGGGTAGATTCCTCGGCTTCGCTCGGAATGACAGTTGGGGCGCTCGGAGTGACAGTTTGACCTAGACGAGAGAGGGGATGGATTCCCGCTTTCGCGGGAATGACGGTAAAGGGCGGGATGATGGCAAGAGACGGAAGGCTGGTAAGGGCACAGGGGGTAGATTCCTCGGCTTCGCTCGGAATGACAGTTGGGGCGCTCGGAGTGACGGTTAGACCTGGACGAAAGAGGGGATGGATTCCCGCTTTCGCGGGGACATGCTTCGCGGGAATGACGGGACAGCGTGGATGTTGACGGCGCATGGGGGGGCATCGGCACCAGGGGACACCCTCACCCTATCCCTCTCCCGTCAAGGGAGAGGGGACTGGGATTCGCCGCTTAGTCTCCGGCCTCTGGATTCCCCTAAGTTCACAAACGAAGTGCAACATCTCATTGAGGTGTTGCGATGGGAGATAGATATAGGCAGATCGGCATTGAGGAACGGGGGCGGTTTGGAGGCGAAGGAGCGGGAGTGGACGGGTAGATAGCGTTGACCGGCGTATGGTTGGTACCTAGACTCTACTGGTTGGGCCGCCTGACTTGTCGGGCGGCGAATCCGCGCGGACGGGAATCCGAAAGTACCAGAACTCGAACACGGGTCCGCGCTCGTTCGATCTTATGTGAGAGGCGTTAAGGCATGGCGGCGCGTCCAGCGGTGATGGTTCAGGACCGAGACTTACTCGGCAAGAAAGTCGGACGGTTACGGTCGCAGGGCATCGTGCCCGTCAATCTGGTGATACCGGGCGACGACTCGCAGGCGCTGCAGACAGACGAGCGGGATCTGGTCGGCGTCCTCAAGGAGACCGGTCAGTCCGGGCTGGTGGAACTCAACTCGCGAGACGCGACCGAGGTGGCGCTGATCGGCGACGTGCAGGTCCATCCGGTCACCCGGCGCGTTCTACACGTGGCTTTTAGGAGGATCGACCTGACGAAGCCTATCCAAGTAGCCGTGCCGATCGATTACGTGGGCGTTTCGCCGGCTTCGGCGGCGAGCGACAGATTTGTCGCTCACGAGCTGCAGGCGTTGGAGGTCCGCTGTCTGCCGGACGATCTACCGAGATCGATAGAGGTGGATGTGAGCGGTCTCGACCAGGCGGGCGACGTTGTTCGGATTGCTTCGGTAGCCAGCCCGGAGGGCGTTGAGATTCTGAACGATCCCGACGAGGTGGTGGTGCGGGTCGAGTTCGAACGGGCCGAGGAGGAGGAGACGGAAGCCGAGGATGAATTCGGACTCGTGGGCGGCATCGGCGAGATCGGCGACACAGCCGAAGATGGGGAAGCCGAAGCAACGCCTTCGGACTAGGAAGAACGGGAATCTCGGAAAACGGGCGGCCGCAACCGTTGGGCCAGGCTGCCGGGCGGTAATCCTGATCGACCTCGCGGGCGCAGGGGATCACCCTCACCCCAACCCTCTCCCGTCGGAGGGAGAGGGAGTTGAAGGGTTCTGACCGGGGAGACAGGTAACACCTAAACCGGGCACATGGGCTAGTCGTCGCCAAACAACTCCCGCGCCAGATCGACCTCGGCTGAGCCGTCCGGCTGGGGGAACAACGCCTCGTCAGTCTTGCGGCGGCGGACCTTCTCGGGCCGGAAATAGTCGGTCCACGTTTCGGCGGACTTGTAGCTGGCTCCGCCGTGCGGGGTCTTACGTTCACGCACGCGGCAGAGGACGGTTGTGTTGACGGCGGCGCCCGACACGATGGCTTGTCCCTTGGAGAGCGCGGGGAGCTCCGCCAGCAAGTCTCGGCCCATGCTTTCGACCGCCGACGCTACCGCGTTCTGGTCGACGGGATTGACGATTCGCATGATGCACTGGGTCATGCACTGGGAGAGCACGTCCTGGTCGAGCTTGCCCGGGCGTTGAGTAATCAGACCGATGCCCATGCCGAACTTGCGGCCCTCGGCGAGAATCTCGGCCAGAAGGTTGCTCGTCGCCGCGCCCCCTCCGGGGGGAGCGAAGCGGTGCGCCTCTTCGATCAGGACAAATACGGGGAACGGCAGGTGCAACTCGTCCCGGGGGTCGGTCTCGCCGCGTTTGGTCTGCTGCCGCCCTTCGAAAGCGCGGCGGAGAATGGTGGCGACGACGATTTGCTGGCTTCGACGGTCCATGCCGCCGACCTGGAGGACGGAGCACCGGCCGGGGCGCAGAAGGTCCTGCATATCGGTGTGCTTGTAGTCGTCGAACGCACCGCGGCGGCCTAGGGTGTCCTGGAGTTTGAATGTGAGGGCCTGCTTGGAGCTCCGGTAGTCTTCCTGGCCGTCCTGGTCAGTCTGTCCTCCCGAAAGGCTCGCGACATCCACGTTATCTACGGCGCGGAGCAGATCATCGAATATCCAGTTTCTCTTGTTACGCAACGAGCCGAGCGCCCGGCGGGCGATCACCCGCTGCGGAGTGCTGACATCTCCCAGCAGGTACAGAATGTCGTCGTGGTGCATGACGTTGCGGCGCACGACGAACTCGCCCTCGCGAAATATCTTGACCTCGGGCCGGTATTCGATTTCGGAATTGATTTGGCGGAAGGTGTCGATATTCGGAATCTGGTCGAGCGTGTCGTACTCCTGATGGGGGTCGATGATCAGGACGGCGGCGGCGTTGTTGGGGCGCAGCAACTCTTCGACTATCACGCCCGCGAGGTAGCTCTTGCCAGCGCCGGTTCCGGCGATGATGGCGAGATGCGTGTTTGCGAACTCGTCGGCGTCCATCGAGACGGGCACCTCGCCGTCACCTCTCGTTAGCAGCGATCCAACGTGGACGGCTCCCGTTTCGCCGGGATTCTTGCTGCTGAGAATCGGGGCCAGCGTTTCGGGTTCGGCGAGGAAGACGGGCAGTCCCGGCCGGGGGGCGATTCGCGGATTGACGAACCCCATTGTGTCGGAGAAGTGGCCCATGATAGACACGTTCACCTCGTAAAGCTCGGAATCGGCGGACTCGAATCCGAGAATGCGGGCGACCTCGCCGGGAGACGTGGCAGGATCGGCCATGAACGCGTCGGGATAGAGCTTCAGGTGGGCTCGGGAGGCCACGCGCCCGAAGATTCGACGGCGGCCGCCGTCAACTTCATCCCAGTAGTAGATGAACTCGCCGATCTTTACGACGCCTTCGCGGTCGGGCGTGACGATGGTGAAGTCTCCGGCGCTTTCCCCGGGACCCTTGGTCGTGCCTATCGGGATGTTATCGCCCGCCGCGCCGGAACTCATTTCGACTGCTCGACCTTGAGCTTCCACGCGAGGTTGTTGCGTATCACGGAGAGCGCCGCCGACTCTTCCGGGAACAAACCCGCCAGCCGGTCCGAGAGGCTCAGGAGCAACTGTTCGATAAGCGGATGGCCGTGGGCGAGCAGATGGGGAACATAACCCACGGTAAAGCGGCCATTGGGCTTGTGAAAGTTGGTGATTTCATTGTCTCGCAGCGCCCGGACGCGCGCGCCGATGAACGGAGAGGTGGAGGTGACGCCGTGAATTACCGTGTTGTCGCGGTCCAACATGCCGAGCGCGATGATCCCCACCAGCGTCGCGGTATCGGCGTAGCGGTCGGGTGTCAGACGGTCGGACTCGATTTGCGGCCTGATTCGCGGTCCCGCCGAACCGAAGTCGGGATTGAAGAGGATGGTGTCGAAAACGACGCCGACCAATTCAGACGCGGCGTCCTCCATATCGACTGCGACGAGGGTGCCAAACGCGTAACGCGCGGCGGCGGGCGGATCGTCGACTTCTCCCTCCGCCAGGACCTGGCAGACGAACTCGACGTGAGAGTTCGACTTGACGATCGTGCCTATTTCCAGGCTGTCTATCTCCTCCCCTGCTTGCTTTCGCTCTTGGGCCGGGACCGCCGGCTCCGCAGCGGGCTGGAGGCTGAGAAGTGCCGCTCGGTGAACCGGCGGAAGATATCTCTGAACCTGTCCCTGTCGCGAGATGTAAGCACGGCGACCGCGTCGGCAGTCTCCATGGCGTAAGGGTAACCGCCGCCTTGGGCCACGATCTCGGCGCGGATGGAATCCACCACTTGCTCAAGCCTCCCGGACTCCAATATCCAGCCGGGAAACTCCAATCGAGCCGGCAGCGCGTCGCGGCTGGAACGGAGATATACGAAATGGACATCGGACTGCCGTCCCCGCCGTTCGTAGTTTTCCAGCCCCTTGGCCCGGGCGCAAACGAAGGCGGGGGTGCGCTGGAGCCATTCGCTTTGGGGCAGCAAGACGCCGTCGTTCAGATCGGTTGTCGATCCGCTATCGAGCCACGAGTACATTTGCGAAAGATCGCGGGCGCGGCTGGAATCGACATAGCCGACCACGGGCGTTTGAGTTTTCTCGGACGCCTCCATCAGGTCCAGGACAGATTCCACGTATCCGGGACGGAGACTGGTGGCGAATGAGACGACCAGGCTTCCGTCGAAAATGGCGATTCTTCGGCCCGGCTCGCCCGCGCGTGACTCCATCCAGTCGATTAGCGTTTGGATCTCCAGGCGGTGGCGGCGTTCGTTGACGGCGTCCTGGAGGGCCGCGTCGTCCGGGGCGCTCGCGAGCAAATCGTAGGGCAGAAGCGGCTTTAGTGAAGTCGATTTTCTGTAGTCACCCTTGCCTCGATGGGGATTTTCGAACATGCCCACTCGCACGGCGGCTATCGGCACACTCCAGTCGCCGGACGGATAAATCTGGCTGCCGTCGACGGCCAGCGTCGTCACGCCGTCCGATGCCCGCTCGGCCCACCGGCTCCACTCGCGACGGCTCGCATTAGGGGGCAGTCCGGTCTCGAACGGAAGCCAGTCTCCCATCCCTGTCGTCCACTCGGACGACGGATAGGCGCCGTGCCTGCCGGTGGGGAAATCGAGCGCGGCTTGAAGGTCGGCGGCCGTACGGCGGCGCGCGGCTTGGGCGGATTTTCGCAAGCGGTCGCGCTCCTGGAGGAGCTCACGATTCGATAGCGCCAGCTCGTCGGCATGGTCTTCCAAGAACTGCCAGACCTGAGATGCGTCGATCATGGATTCGGGTTCATTGGGACAGCCGCGGTGGAGTTCACTGGACTCGGACGCGTGATACGCCGTTGATCTTTTCGACGTGGATAACTGATTGGAGCAGCCGTTCGAAGGTGTCGTCGTGGCTGATGACGAACAGCTGGGAAAAGCCGGTGATGCGCTGAATCTGCTCCGCGAGGTTTTCCCTACGGGTGGCGTCGAGGTTCTGGGTTGGTTCGTCGAGGAACGCGGTGTCGATTCGGAGCAGGTCCCGGAGCAGGGCCAGCCGCACCGAGAGCGCGGCGGTTATCTGCTCGCCGCCGGAGAGCTGGCGGAAAGACCTGCGATAGCCGCCGCTCTCCAGCCAAATTCCGTATTCCTCGTCCCATTGGAGCGAATGATCGTAGCTGCCCATGATTTCGCAGAATATCTCGTTGGCAGATTCGGACACGCCCAAGACCATGGCCTTGGTCACCTCGGGACCGGCGTCGCGCAGCGAATTGCGAATGAGCCGGGTGACGCGCTGAAGCGTCTCGGTACGTTTGGCTTTGGCGAGGTTGGCCTCGGATTCCCGCTGGACCTCCAGCAGCTCCAGCCGTTCTTCCTCCAGTTGCTTCAACTCGGCGTCCAACTGCTCCCGACGACTGTGGAGAGCGCCAACCTCGGTCTGAATGGCGCTCTCGTGTTCGCGCGCTTTGGCCAGGCTTGCGGGGTCGAACTGCCTTGCCTGCTTTTCGAGCAGCCGTCTGGAACGCTCGACGGCTTGCCCGGCCTGATTGGTCTTTGCGCGGGCGGACTCGCGCTCTTCGAGGAGGGCGGGCAGGCTCCCGGCGAGGGCGCTGTCCTTCAAGTGCCGTTCATGTGCAGGACGCAATGATGCGAGGGAGCGCCGCAGGTTGTCGACCAGTTCGGGTGTGTTCGCGAGAGGGCCGATTTCTTCGCGGAGCGATGCGAGCTTCGAAGCGGACGACGCAGTGGCATCGCGCGCCTCGGCAAGCTCGTCCTCGATTGACTTGCGCCTGGCGAGCTCTGACCGAGCGAGTTGAAGGCGAGTGCGTGGGTCGGGGGCGCCGAACTCGTCGATTTGTTCTGCGAGTGCGATGGCTTCCGATTGCGCTTTCAGGGCTTGAGCCTCCGCGGTCCTGGCCTCGGCGACCAGGGCGTTTTGCGCCTCGATGCGCTGGGACAGCGTGGTGACATGGTCCTCCCAAACCGCGATCCCTGCGGCCTTTTCCTCGGCGGCGCGGGCCAGCCGCAGACGCTCGCGGGTTTGTTGGAGCACGCCTTCAAGCCCGGTTCGTTTGATCGGGTCGGCGGCCTCGAGGCGGACGCTGTAAAGCTCGACCAGGCGCGATCCCCGCTCGATGGCTAGTTTCAAGGCTTGACGCAGGTGATTGAGATCCGGTTGACGGTCTGAGCCTTTGGGGCCGGACTCGATGCGCCGCTCAACGCCGGCAAGCTCCAGACGCTCGCCGGCAACGCGCGCCGAGAGACCGTCGACGTTCGGGCTGAAGAGCTGCAAATCGCTGTGGGCGGCGTCGGCCGTTGCCATGGACGCCGAAAGATCGACGATCCGCCGCTGGAGGTCATCTACCTGGGCGGCGAGCGGCTTGTGGTTATGCGCATCTGCAATGCGGCGTTCGTATTCCTCCCGGCTGGCGATCTGTCCGGCAATCTCGGACTCGATCCGCTCTACCTGTTCCCTTGCGTTGGCGAGCACTGCCGCCCGCCGGCGAGCTTCGTCGAGCCGGTTTTCCAGCTCCGATTGAGACTTGGCGGCCTTTTGCAGGTCCGGTAAACGTGCATGGAGACGGGACAGTTCATCCAGGTCTGCTTGCGCCTGGTTGCGGCGCTTTTGGTGGAGTCCCAGGTTGGCTTCGAGCACGCTGATTTCGGTCGAAAGACGCTGGAATTCGGCGAGCCGCGCCTGCTCGACGTTGAAGCGCTTTTCCGTGGACCGGTACTCGGCGGACTGCGCGCTGGAGGCGTTCGCCCGCTCGGCGGCGTCTTCGGCTTCGCTTACCCTGGCGGCGGCCGCATGGAACGACTCCTCGTGAAGCTTGAGGGTTTGTGTGGTGGCGCTGATCTCCGCTTTGAGACGGTCGATCGACTCCTTGCGGGCGTTGAGGCCGGCTATTGCGGCTGTGGCCTTTTCCAGTTCGTTGGCTGCTTGAACGAGGAGCGCCGCGACTTCAGCGGCGGCGGACTGCTTGTCCGCGATTGTGCGGGTGACTTGCGGCAGGTCCTTCAGGCGCTCCTGGAGCGCGGCCAGAGTTTGCTCAAGTTCGGATCTTCGGTTGTCCAGCAGGTTCAGGGGTTGCCTCAGCGCGTTGAACGCGGTGCGGAAGTCCTGAGTGCCGAGGAGCGGATCGAACTTGCTCTTGCGCGACTGGGGAGTATCGATGAAGTCGGCCGTCAGCCGTCCCTGGGGGACGCCGCTGACGTCGGCGAAAATCGATTTGAGATCGACCGCGCTCTCGCCGAAACCCAGACTCCGCCGGAGAAATCTGTCGACCTCCTCGCGGCCTTCGGCCATTGGGCCGCCGTGTTCGGCATCCATTAGTTTCGGAGCGGCGGACACAGCGCCAGCTCGACTCTTTCGCAGCGACCGCACCGACTCATACTCGCGGCCGTCCAGCGGAGAGATGAAGCAGACGCGTATTTCGGCGGACGTTTGCCCTTCGCGCATGAGCGCGGCGAGAGGGACGCCTGTGAAACCGAAGAGCGCGTAGCCCACGGCCTCGACTATGGTCGACTTGCCCGCGCCGTTTTCGCCGGAGATCGCGGTAAGACCCGGTGAAAGGTCGAGGTGCTGCTCCTCGTAGCTCTTGATGTTATTCAGGTAAACGCTAGTTATCTGCAACGTCAAGGATTCCGGCGCGCCTGAGTCCGGACGTCAGGATTTCCAGAAGTGACTCGGGCGATTCGGACTGAATGGACTGAGACTTGAGCCGGGCCGACAGGGCGGCCAGCTCGGCGGCGTGGGGCGCGAACTCGTCGTATTTTTCGAACATCTCGGTTAGCACACTGCGCTCGATCTCGCTGCGCGTTTGTTGAAGGTCGGACGCCATCGGATCACCAAGCTGACGGTTTTCCGTATCCAGCACTACCCGGGCGATCAGGCAGTCGAGCTTCTCGTGAAGGACTCGTTCGTAGAGACGCGGCTCGACGAGACCGCGTTCGAATCGGAGCAGGCCGGAGAGCCGCAGCTCGACGATGGGGCGTTCGGAGCGCGACTCCACGTGGCCGTCCGCCAATCTGGAGATTGCCTGTGCCAGCTCCTCGGGCGTGGCGAATGAGCCGACTTCGATTTCCAGCTTTAGATATTTTCGGGAGAACGCGACGTTGCTGAGTAGTCGAGCATGCTGCCTGGGTGATGCCGCGGTATCGACAGTCACGTCGTAGAAGCCTTTGCGCCGCCCGACCTCCCGCGAGCTCCAGTTTTCGAGCGCGCCCGGGCTGAAAAGCAGCGGCTCCTCGTCAGTGCCGTCCGGCAGGCTGAACGCGTGGTGGATGTGGCCCAAGGCGACGTAGTCGATGAGGCCGCGAAGCACCAACAGCTCGTCGGCGGTGCATCCGCTGTGCAAGTAGTCCACCTTGTCGTCGACTCCGGTATGCAGGAGACAAATCGAGTGTTCGATGCCGGACGCGGGCAACCCGGCGGCGAGTCCGACGAACAGGCGGACTATTTCCGGGAGCCGAGCGCCGTAATAGCCGATACCGAAAATGCGGATGCCGTCGAGGTCGAAGTAGGTCCCTCCGGATTCGGCCTGCCATGGACGGACTCCCAGTCCATCTTGCTCGCGGGTGATGTCGAGCAGATGCAGAAGGCCTTGCCGCTGCAGATACCAGACCCACGTCGTGGCTCCGTGCCGGAGGAACTTCTCGTGATTGCCTTCGATCGCGAAAACGGGTATTCCGGCTTCGGAGAGCCGTCGAAGGCCCGTCGCGGCGACATCAAACGTTTGGGGATCGACCGTCTTCTGTTCGAAGAGATCGCCCGCGATCAGCACGAAGTCGGCGCTCACATCAATCGAATAGTTGATGACGTCGGCGTAGGCGCGGGCGAAATCGGCAGCGCGCTCGACCCGGCCGTACTGCTGCTTGCCGAGATGGATATCGGCCATGTGGACGAACCGAAACTTAATCGCGATACTCCGTGATCTTCAGGGGCGAGGCGCTGAGGTCGCCGCTTATGAATGAAAACAGCCGGATCGTAGCCGTGACGGGGGGCGCCGGGCGGGTTGGCAGGCTGCTGGCCTCCAATCTTGATGCCTTGGGTCACACCGTAAGAATTCTAGACTTGCCGCAGGCGGAATTTGGCGGACTCGAGAACTTTGAAACTCTGCCAGGGGATATTTGCGACGGCGACTATGTGCGGTCGGCGCTGGCAGGCGCGGACGTGGTTGTGCATCTGGCGGCGCTGCTGCCGCCGGTCGCTGAAGAACGGCCGGAGCTTACTCATCGGGTGAACGTGGAGGGAACCAAGAACGCTCTCGACGCGATGGACTCGATGGCGGAAGGGGGCACGCTGGTCTTCAGGTCGTCGGTCGTCGTCTACGGCAACACCCAGTACATGCAGCCGCCGGTGACAACCGATGCTCCGCGCAGGGGCGCCGGGGCATATCCCGAGAGCAAGATCGCCGCGGAGGAGGCGATAGGCGAATCGGGGAGGGCGGCAGTAGCTCTTCGGATATCCGGTGTTTCGGTTCCTGACTTCCTGCTGCCTCCGGCGGTCTGGCCTTTCACCGCCGATCAGCGCATGGAGTTCGTTCTGATAAATGACGTGGCGGCGGCGCTGACCTCGGCGGCGGTCGGCGACTTTGACACGGGGATGGCCGTCCACAACATCGCGGGGGGCGAAAGCTGGCGCTTGACGGGCCGCCAGTATTCGGACGCCTACCTGGGGACGTTTCAGATTCCGGGCGACGAAGCCAAGTTTCTGGACCAGTCCGAGGCATTCGACTTCTACGACATCGATTCGGCGGTCGAGGACTTTGGCTTCAGTCCGACGCCATTTGAGTGCTTTCTCTCGGCGTTTGAGTCATCGATTGCCAAAGCGTTGAGTTGAGATTTGGGTCAGAGGCCTGGGGAGGCTTATGCATTGCTCTTGGCTTCTTCCGAACGACCATTGGGTGAACAACTGGCAGCGAGCCTCGACCGCGGCTCATCGTCGAGGACGTAGTCGGTCCAAGTCAGGGCATCTCCGTCGATCGACGCTTACGAGCACGGCGTTGAGAGGACTCGCTCGGGATCATCGCAGCGCGGCCTAAGCCGCGGAAGTGAAACTACGTGTCGCGGGTGATGCCGTTCTTGTCGATGGCCGACTTGACGTTCCTGGCGAATTCGGTGAGTTCGCCGTCGGTGGGGATGTCTTCGCCGGCAATCCGCTCTTTGAACTGCTCGAATAGCCAGTCCTCGCGGCGGCCGTGCGGTATGTCGAAAAAGCTCCGCTCGAAGTTGGGGAGCCGGCCGGGGCCGAAGTAGCCTTTGTCGTGCAGCGAGTAGCCTTCGAGCTCGTGGGTGCCCTTGCCCAGCACTTCGCCGGTTTGCACATAGTGGTTCATCACAGCAGGCATGCCGAACTTCTGTATCGGGCAGACCTTCATGCAGATGCCGCAACCCTCGTATATGGCCATCACGGGGCGGCATCGATCGTAGATGACCTTGTTCTTCTCGGCGCCGCGCCACCACACCTTGTCTTTGACGAGGGCTCGTGCGGGGCAGCGTTCCACGCATATCAAGCATTTTTGACAGAATGCGTGAATGCCATAGTCCACCGGCTTGTCGTATGTAACCGGAGCGTCGGTTGTAATCATCATCAGGCGAGCCCGGGAGCCGAAGTGTGGCGACAGAAGCTGGCCGTTGGCCCCAAGCTGTCCCAGGCCAGCGGCGACGAACATGGGGATCATTACCGAGATCGGATCGCGTGGGCTGTGAATCTGCGCGTGGTAGCCCATCTCTCGGATAAGGTCGGCGAGCTTGGCACCCCGTTTGCTCTCGAACTCATAGGTGTCGAAATGGGCGTGCTCGGCTTCAAGGCTGGGAAGACTCTGGGTCTGATCGTAGTCCTGCTCCATCGCCAGGCAGATGGCGTGGGGAAACTTCGCCCAGCTCCGCTTGCATTCGAAGAGGTACCGGCGGTCGAACCTTGTGAAGCCGACCTCTCCGAAGCCGAGCTCGCGGGCCGCGCGCCGGATGTCTTCGGTAAGGTCTTTCCCATTCCGCGAGGCGCCTGACGGCTTCAGGTTCGCCGACACCTCGGCGGAGTCGACCAAGGGTTTCATTCGCTCGTCGTGGCCCCTCATGTAGTCGGCCACCTCGGGTGAATATACCGACCACACCCAGTCCCTGTCGGCGCCCTTCTCGATGTTTTGGGTTTCAAGGGGTTCTACGCGGCTGAAGAACGAGACGTCGGCCTCGCGGAGAGGGATGCCGGGCGTGGTGGTCAGGTCCTCGGCGACAGGTATTTCGACATCCGGGTCGCCGAATACTCGCCCAGGTCGCTTGACGACGTGGCTTATCGACTTGACCATGACATTTCCATTTGCAGGAAAGCAGCAGTCTTCAGCGTTGAGAGTGTAGTACCGGGAAGATCAGGTGATCAAGCGTGGTTTCGCGCCGCTGTCTTGGGTATGGGAGCGGGGTCGGCGAGCGACACAGATAGGACTGCTGCGGCCCCGTCCCTGTTTGCGAGGTCGGACGACGATTCTGCGACCGAGATTGGTGATGTAATCTCTCTGAAAACAGGGGCCAATGGACGCGAGGTGACGTATGGCCGTCATAAAGAAAGAAGTGGAAGGCGTTGACATCTACCCGGACGAGCCGGGTCGAGTCGTGCGCAAGGACCTTGTAGGACCCGAAGACGGCGCGCCCAACTTCTCGATGCGCCAGTTCCATCTCTCGCCCGGATCGTCGACACCCGAACATTCGCACGACTGGGAGCACGAGGTATTGATAACCCAGGGCGGCGGGACGCTCTTGCACAGGAGCGGGAATTCGGACTTCACGGCGGGTGACACGGTCTACGTACCGCCGCATGAGGTGCACCAGTTCCAAAACACCGGAGACGGACCGCTGGCGTTTATCTGCGTGGTGCCGAATTCCGGGCACGTGGCGAGCCTGACGAATGAGGAACGCGATCGCCTCGCGGCCGCCGGAATAGACTGCGAAGGATAGAGTTTTTAGGCGATTTAGCTCTACAAGCCGAAGCCTGCGTTTAGAATGAATAATGTGACTCGGGCGGCCACGTCTTTAACTACAGGCTGACCGGCGTTTCGAGGCTTTGGAGGCTCTTCAATGAAGCTAATCGTTGGGTTCCTGACACTAATCGGGTTGGCGGTGGTGCTGGTGTTTCTCGCCGCAATCGGCCTTTTCGCCTTCGACGAGATGAAGCGGAAAATGGCCGAAGGCGACTTCTCGTCGGTAATGCCACCGGCTCCAGAACAAGAACAACCGGCTGCGGAAAGCCAGTCCGGCTAAGGTCGAACAACCGCCGCTCACCGGATTGCCGAAGGCCCGGCTGAGAAGCGCGGCAGGAGCGGGTATCTAGAAGACTACGGCGCTGGATGCCGCGCGGACCAGACCTGGTTCGAGTTTCTCGATTTTGCCGCTTTGGGCGGCGGATGCCGCGTTTTGAGAAACTAGACACATAACCCTAACCAGAGTCGTGGGATTCAGGCATTTTGAGATCGCGGATGCGGCCTCCGTTCCCGTTACCGGGGCGCGAGTCAATTTCGATGCTCCTGCTCTTTGTCGCGCTGATCGCCCTCGTGCCAACGATCTCGAAATTGTGCAGGACCGCCGGCATAGCGCTTGAAACGGTTCCCGGCGTTCCACACCCTCTTTCGCTGACTACAGCCACACCGCACCGCACCGTAATCGAAATGGACTGGCGGGAGGGTGGACTCCAGGCGGACTTGTACGATCCCGGCGGGTTGGGTCTCAAGCCAGGACTGATACTGGTTAATGGAGTGGTGCGCGAGGGGCGGCGCTACAGCGACTTCGAGAATCTGGCCTGGGCGCTGAGCCGCGCGGGCTTTGTAGTGATGGTCCCGGACTTGCTGAACTATCGGGAGTTCCGGCTCGTCGCTGATGACGTTGACATTCTCGCGGACGCGTTTCAGTTTCTCGTGGACCACCGGACCGTCGATCCGAGAAATGTAGGGTTCCTGGGATTCAGCGTCGGCGGATCGCTCTCGTTTGCCGCCGCCGCCGAGAAGCGTATCGCCGACGATGTGAGGTTCGTCGGGATGATAGGACCTTACTCGGACCTGTCCCGCGTGATAATGACGACGACGACGGACTCATATTTCCGCGACGGCCGGCTCATCGGTTTCAAACCCGAATCTTCGGTGGGGGCGCTCACAGCCAACACGCTCACGCGAGCGC
>JAPOVO010000212.1:14298-16615 GCA_026708165.1 Chloroflexota bacterium
GTGATCGTGTTCCAGCCCAAATCTTTCGTGTGGTCCGTCACACGCAACACGCTTATCGGGACGCTCGATCGGCCGGAAGACCGGGCAGTGCTCGGCGCGCTTTTTTCCGGACCCAGCCCCGTGCCGATTGAGGAAGTTGGGGAGAGGTTCGACCGCGGCGATCTTTCGTCGGACGGTCAACAGGTATATGACATATTCGTCAATCGGGACCCCGACCGCGTTGGCGATCTGATCGCCTCTCTACCCGAAGGAGTCAAGAGCGGACTGCAGAGGCTGTCGCCCGTGAATTCCGCCGAGGCCATGCACGCGCACGTGCTGATACTGCATGAAAACGGCGACCCGTATTTCGCGAGTTGGGAGTCGGAAGATCTAATGGGGTCGCTACAGCGCGATAACGCCGAGTTGACGCTGACCAGCATAGTGCAGCACGCGGAGCTGCGACTGCCGCCGCCGACGCCGGAAAACATCTTTGGCTTCTACCTTCGCGAAGGCTGGAAGCTAGGATCTTACATTTTCTCAATTCTCTCGGTGGCGGAGGCGTGACCGGCGGAGAGCAGCTTTAGCGAGCGGCGATGACATGGCACCGGGGCGGCCTAGTCTAGAGAGTTTCGGACCTACGTCTCGTTTCGGCTGGTTCGCTCGATTAGCTCGAGGTCGGCGTCGACCATCATTTCTATTAACTCTTTGAAACCGACGCGGGGCTGCCATCCGAGGACGTTGCGGGCCTTTGAGGCGTCTCCGATTAGATGCTCGACCTCGGCGGGACGCACCATGTTCGGGTCGGAAACGACATGGTCTTCGAAATCCAGTCCTACGTGGCCGAAGGCGATTTCGCACATTTCTCTAACCGTGTGCGCAGTGCCGGTCGCTACCACGTAGTCGCCGGGGGAGTCGTGCTGGAGCATCAGCCACATGGCTTCGACGTAGTCTCCAGCGAATCCCCAGTCGCGGCTGGCTTCCAAGTTTCCCAAGCCGACAGTGTCTTGCACTTCGAGCTTGATACTTGCGGCGGCGTGGCTGACCTTCCTGGTGACGAACTCAAGGCCCCTCCTGGGGGACTCGTGATTGAAGAGAATGCCGGAGCAGGCGAAGAGGTCGTAACTCTCCCGATAGTTGACCGTAATGAAGTGGCCGTACGTCTTGGCCACGCCGTACGGGCTTCTTGGATGGAACGGCGTGCTTTCGGTCTGCGGAACCTCGCGAACCTTGCCGAACATCTCGCTGCTCGAGGCCTGGTAGAACCTGACGCTGGGATCGACGGCTCTGACCGCTTCCAACATTCGAGTGACACCCAGGGCGGTTGCTTCGGCTGTGAGCACCGGCTGGTTCCACGAGGTCGGAACGAAAGACTGAGCGGCGAGATTGTAGATCTCGTCGGGCTGGTATTGCTTGAGCGCGTCGATAAGCGAAAGCTGGTCGTGCAGATCACCCTGAGCTATCTCTATCTGTTCAAGCAGGTGCGCGATCCGGCCGGTCGTGGGAGTGCTGGTGCGCCTGTGCATACCAACGACTCGGTAGCCTTTACGGTGCAGAAGTTCGGCAAGGTAGGAACCGGCTTGTCCGGTAACGCCTGTAATCAACGCTGTGGGCAATGTTCGGGTAAACCTCCTGCTACCGATGCCGGAGCCAGTTTAGGTATCGACGGCAGACTGGGCAAAACGTGGCCCTGACGGGGATCGAGCGCCGTCGGTCCGTATGACGTTGATAACGCCAAGACGACGCTTTCGTGACTGATCCAATTGAGCGGCCGATCACCTTGAGGGCAGGTGGAAGACGTATGGCTCGGAGGGAGTCCACCCAAGCGTCACTTCATCGTCCAAGTACCGGTACTCGAAGAGTACCAACCGCGCAAGCACTTCAACGCCTGTACCAAACACGATCTCAAACCGCCTCATCCCCGAGAAGTCGAACTCGCGAGCGAAGCCGGTCTTGATGACTCTGTCGTCCACGGCTTCGGTCACCTTTCGCTCGGCAACGGAGTATTCCAATTCAATCAGATTAGCGGTGGAAGGCAACCTGAGTTCGCTCACCCAAAACCCGTGGGTGTTGGACTCCTGGTAAGTGACGCCGGCTTCGAAATCTTGACGGCTGGGATTGGCAAAACTGACTATGGCTTTGATCTTTTGGCCGTCCGTCTGGACTCTTGCGCTTATGGCCGCTCGCGCGTCGGCGGTGACCGATGCGTCAACGTCCGCGTCCACAGCGCGCGCGAGAAACACCTGTAGGGGGTCGTAGCCCTGGGGCGTGACGATGACCGTGTAGGGTACGGAATGAAGATCGGACACTATCCAATGTAACCCCGGCGCTATTACATGAT